>JBKPLI010000196.1:0-7012 GCA_046731555.1 Actinomycetota bacterium
TGCGCAGCGCCTCGACGTTCGCGAGCAGCGTGCCGCCGGTGGTGATCACGTCGTCGCCGACGATCACCGCCTTGGCGCGCACGCGGCCGGTGATCTCGGTCACCTCGACCACGTCGTGCGCGGGGCGCATCTTGTGCATGAGCGCGAAGCCGGCGTCGAGCATCTCGGCGAAGCGCACCGCCATGCGCGCGCGGCCCGCGTCCGGCGACACCGACACGACGCCCTCGCCCGTCAGGCCGAGATCGCGGAAGTGGCGCGCGAAGAGCGGCAGTGCCGTCATGTGGTCGACGGGGATCGTGAAGAAGCCCTGGATCTGTCCCGCGTGCAGGTCCATCGTGAGCACGCGGTCGACGCCGGCGAGCTGCAGCATGTCGGCGACTAGGCGGCCCGAGATCGGCTCGCGCGGCTTCGCCTTCCGGTCCTGCCGTGAGTACGGGAACCACGGGATGACGGCGGTGATGCGCTTCGCCGACGCGAGCTTCGCCGCTTGGATCATCAGCAGCAGCTCCATCAGGTTCTGGTCGATCGGCTGGCAGCCGGTCTGCACGAGGAACAGGTCGGCGCCCCGGATCGACTCGTCGTAGCGGCAGTACGTCTCGCCGTCGGAGAACGTCGTGAGCGTGACCGCGCCGAGCTCGACGCCCAGCTGCTCGGCGATGCGCTGCGCGAGGTCCGGGTGCGAGCGCCCGGCGAACACCATCAGCCGCTTCTGCGGCCCACGTTCGATCCAGTGCCCCGGCTCGAGCGTCGGCGACGGCGACCCAGGGTCGAGCCCCGGAAGGACGAGCTCAGTCGTCGCGCTCTCGGGCTGCATAGCCCTCCTTGTTCTCCTGTCGCGGACGCGCGATGCCGAGCGCGTCCGGTGGGACGTTCTTGGTGATCACCGATCCCGCCGCGATCCATGCGCCGTCACCGATCTCCACGGGCGCGACGAAGCCATTGTGGATGCCGGTCCTGACGTTGCTTCCGATCGTCGTCCGCCCCTTCGGCGTGCCCGGCTTGTGCGGGAAGTTCGCGGTGATCGCGCCCGCGCCGACGTTCGTGTCCGCGCCGAGGTCGGCGTCGCCGATGTACGAGAGGTGCGGCACCTTCGTCCGCGCGCCGATGCGTGAGTTCTTGATCTCCACGAAGGTGCCCGCCTTCGAATCGCGCTCGAGGACCGTGCCGGGGCGAAGGTAACAGAAGGGCCCGACGGCCACACCTTCGCCGATCGTCGCGTCGATCGCAACCGTGTTGGGCTGGATCTCGGCGCCCGTGGCCACGCTCGTGGCGCCGCGCAGCACGACGAACGGGTGGATGGTGACGTCGTTCTCGAGCTCCACCGTCGGCTCGATCCACGCGCTGCCTGGATCGACGATGGTGACCCCGTTCAGCATGTGTCGCTCGTTGATGCGGTCGCGCAGGACGGCGGCGGCCGCGGCGAGTTCGACGCGCGTGTTCACGCCGTCGGTCTCACGTGCGTCCGGCGCGGCGTGGGCGGCGACGCGCTTGCCGGCCGACGCGAGGATCTCGACGGCGTCGGTGAGGTAGAGCTCACCTTGGACGTTCTTCGGCTCCAACTGCTCGAGCGCCGGCCAGAGATCGTCGCTGCGGAAGACGTAGATGGAGGTGTTCACCTCGCGTACGGCGAGCTCCTCCGGCGTCGCGTCACGACCCTCTGCGACGCGCAGCACCCCGCCGCCTTCGTCGCGGATCACACGGCCGTACAGGCGCGGGTCGTCGGGGATCGCCGAGAGGATCGTCGCGCTCGCGCCTTCGCGCCGATGCGTCTCGACGAGGTCGCGCAGGAGCTCCGGCGTGAGGATCGGCGTGTCGCCGGAGAGCACGAGCACGTCGGCGGCGCGTCCCTCGAGCGCCTCGCGCGCGACGCGCACCGCGTCGCCGGTGCCGAGCGGCGGATCCTGGACGGCAACCTCGACGGCCTCGTCGTAGCGGTCGCGCGTCGCGGGCGACGCGACGACGACGATCGGGTCCGCGCCGGCCGCACGTCCTGCCTCGATCACCCAGTCGACCATGCGGCGGCCGAGGATCGGGTGGAAGTGCTTCGGGACCGCGCTCTTCATGCGGGTGCCGAGCCCTCCGGCCATGACGACGGCTGCAATCGACGGTTCGGTCATGAGTGGCTAATGGGATGGCTGGGCCGCCAGGATTCGAACCTGGGATCGCGGGACCAAAACCCGCTGCCTTACCACTTGGCTACGGCCCACCAAACGCCGCGAGTATAGGCGGGCGTCGGCGGCTAGCTGCGCTCGGTGAAGAGGACGACGAGTGCCGCGACGGCGATCAGCGAGATCACGACCACCGCCACCGTCCCGAGGATCACGATCGCCGCGGGGACGAGCACGACCAGCAGCTGCGACGTGGCGAAGATCCACGTCGCGTGGCGGGCGGTGTCGTGGCGGTGGCGACGGCCGACGAACCACCAGAGCGCGAGCGCGACGAGCGCGAGCAGGAACACCAGGTACTTCGGGATGACGCCGACGATGGTGAGCAGTCCTTCGGCGACGGCGATCCACAGCGCGACGCGGAGGCGATGCTCCCGAAGCCACCGGCCGGGCCGGGTCGAGCCGTGCTCGAGCACCTGCGGCGTGGACGTCATCGATTTCAACCGTACCAGGCAGGAACCGTGATCCAGACCCGCGCGCGGGGCCTCAATGCGGCGGCCGCGACGTGCGCGTGCGCGCGGTGGTGGAACAGCCCGTAGACGGCCGGACCGGCGCCGCTGACGTCGGCGCGGAATGCTCCGAGCGCACGCATTTCGCCGGCGAGCGGGCTCGCCGCGAGGTCGTTCTGCGGGAGGTGCGCGAGGTCGCGTGCGCGCGTTGTGCCGTCGAGCGCCGCGAGCAGCTCGGTGCGTCGGTCCTCGAAGCCGTCGGCGTTCGCGAATGAGGCATAGACGTCCGCGGTCGACGCCTTGCGCGCGACGTGCGCGATTGCGACGAGGACGAAGTAGTCCTGCGGCAGGTCGAGCGGCGCGAGCTCCGAGCCGTCGCCCGTGCCGAGCTGCGGTCCGGGCGCGAGGAAGAACGGGACGTCCGAGCCGATCGTGGCTGCGAGCGTGCGGAGCGCGTCGTCCGCGAGCGGTTGGTCGAGCGTGTCGTTCGCGAGGCGAAGCGCCGTCGCCGCGTCGGAGCTGCCGCCGCCGAGCCCGGCCGCGACCGGGACGTGCTTCTCGATCGTCGCGCGCCAGGTGGTTTGCGTGCCCGCCGTCTCTCTGAGGGCTTCGAGCGCACGGCGGACGATCGTGTCGTCGGGGAAGCCGTCGACCTGCAGTGTCGTCGCGGGCTCGACCGTGACGCGGTCGCAGAGGTCGATGCGCTGCAGCACGGTGACGACCTCGTGCTTGCCGTCGGCGCGCGTCGGGCCGACGACGAGCGCGAGGTTGATCTTCGCGGGCGCGGGCGCGCGCGTCATGCGAGCGAGTCGGCGAGCGCGACGAACTCGCGCGGCTCGAGCTCCTCGCCGCGCACGGTCGCCGCGCGGCCGATGCGCGCGAGCGCCTCGACCGCGCGCTCGCGGCCCGCGACGCCGGCGAGCGCGAGTGAGTTCGCGAGCGTCTTGCGGCGGTGGGCGAACGCGCCCTCGACGACGCGCTTCACGCGCGGTTCGATCCCCGGCGCCTCGCGCTCGAACGCGACGAGCGCGGAGTCGACGTTCGGCCGCGGGCGGAACACCTCACGCGAGACGGGATGGAAGCCGGTGCGCCGCGCGACGAGCTGGACGAGCACGGAGACGGCGCCGTACTCCTTCGTGCGCGGCACGGCGAAGAAGCGGTCGGCGACCTCGCGCTGCACCATCACGCACCAGCGGCCGACGGTCGGGAGGCGGTCGAGGCTCTCGACGACGATCGGCGTCGCGACGTTGTACGGCAGGTTCGCGACGAGCTTGTTCGGCACGGGTGCGAGCGCGGCGAGATCGAGCGCGAGCGCGTCGCCCCAGTGGAGCTCGGCGCGCTCGATGCCGTCGAGGTGCGGCGCGAGCGAGCGGTCGAGCTCGACGGCGTGCACGTGCGCGACGCGCTCGGCGAGGAAGCGCGTGAGGACGCCGAGGCCGGGGCCGATCTCGAGCACGACGTCGTCGCGGTCGAGCTCGGCGAGCCGCTCGATGACGCGGAGGATGTTGTCGTCGACCAGGAAGTGCTGGCCGAGCGCCTTCTTCGGCGCGACGTTCACGTGTCGAGCCCGAACGCGGCGGCCGCGTTCGCGTCGATCTGGGCGGCAAGCTCCTGCGCGTCCTCCCCGCGCGCGGCCGCGAGGGCCTCGACGGTATGCACGACGTTCGCGGGCTCGTTGCGGCGGCCGCGCACCGGCTGCGGCGCGAGGTACGGGCTGTCGGTCTCGGCCAGGATCCGGTCGCGCGGAACCGCGCGCGCCGCGGCACGAAGGTCGTAGGCGTTCTTGTACGTGACGTTGCCGGCGAACGAGACGTAGTAGCCGCGTTCGACCGCCGGCTCGAGGAGCTGCGGCGACGAGAAGCAGTGCATGACGACGGTGCCGTCGAACGAACCGAGCGCGTCGAGCGTGTCGGCGTCGGCGGCGCGCGTGTGGATCACGACGGTGCTGCCGAGGTCGCGCGCGACGCCGAGCTGCCGGTCGAACAGCGCGCGTTGCGCGTCGTGCGGCGCGTAGTCGCGGAAGTAGTCGAGCCCGGTCTCGCCGACCGCGACGACCTTCGGATGGGCGAGCAGCGTGCGCAGCTCGTCGACGTCGCCATCGGCCACCTCGCCTGCCTCGTGCGGATGGATGCCGAGACACGCGTAGACGCCGTCGTGCTCCTCGACAAGCGCGAGCACCTCGCGCGCGTCGTCGACGCTGGTGCCGACGGCGATCACGCGGTCGACGCCGGCCTCGCGTGCGCGCGCGAGCACCTCCGGAGCCTCGGCGCGATCGACGTGCGCGTGAGTGTCGATCACGCGCCTGCCGCGGCCGGCGCCTCGATGCGCGGAAAGAGCGGCGCGGCGGCGCCGACGCCGTCGGCCGGCCGGAGCCGTCCGTAGGCGACCTCGTCCCAGTCGAGCTCGTGCGGCTGACCGAGTGCGTCGAGGATCCGCGGCGCGGTCTCGGGGAGGTACGCGCCGAGCGCGATCGCCGTCGCGCGCAGCCCGTCGGCGAGGTCGTAGAGCACTTGGTCGAGCTCTGCGGCGCGCGCCTCGTCCTTCGCGATCTCCCACGGCCTGCGGTCCGTGACGTAGCGGTTCAGCCAGCGGACGAGCGACCAGATGCGCTCGAGCGCGCCGGTGACGTCGTAGCGGTCGAGGTCGGCTGCGACCCCCTCGCGCACCGCGGTGATCTGCTCGCCGAGTTCTGCGGTCGCGGCGTCCCCCTCCTTGAGGCGGCCGTCGCGGTAGCGGACGATCATCGCCGTCGTGCGCGAGAGCAGGTTGCCGAGGTCGTTGCCGAGCTCGCGCTCGTAGCGCTCCTGGACATCGTCGAGCGAGGCGCTGCCGTCTTGCCCGAACGACACCGCGCGCGCGCACCAGTACCGAACGGGGTCGGCGCCGTAGACGTCGATGAGGTCGAGCGGGTCGACGACGTTCCCGAGCGACTTCGAGATCTTGCGGTCGTCGAGCAGCAGGTACCCGTGGATGAAGATCTGCTTCGGGACGTCGTAGCCCGCGGACAGGAGCATCGCCGGCCAGTACACGCAGTGGAACCGGAGGATGTCCTTCGCCATCAGGTGGCGCGCTTCGGGCCAGAAGGTGTTGCGCAGGTCCTCGCCCGGCCGCGCGTACGTCAGCGCGCTGAGGTAGTTGACGAGCGCGTCGGCCCAGACGTAGGCGACCTGGCTCTCGTCCCACGGGAGCGGGATGCCCCAGGGCTGGCCGGCGCGGCTGATCGAGAAGTCCTGCAGACCGCCCGCGATGAAGCTCCGCGCCTCGTTGTAACGGAACTGCGGGAGCACGAACTCGGGGCGCGCGTCGTACAGCTCGAGCAGTCGGTCCTGGTACGCCGACAGGCGGAAGAAGTAGTTCTTCTCCTCGATCCACTCGGGGACGCGGTCGTGCAGCGGGCACTTGCCGTCGACGAGGTCGTCCTCGCTCTTGAACGCTTCGCAGCCGACGCAGTACAGCCCGGCGTAGACGTCCTCGTAGACGTCGCCGTTGTCGTAGATCCGCTGCAGGAAGTCACGGACGAACTCCTTGTGCCCGGCGTCGCTCGTCCTGATGAAGAAGTCGGGCTCGGCGTTCAGCCGCGGTGCCAGGTCGCGCCACGCGACCGCGATCCGGTCGGCGTACTCCTGCGCGGAGAGGCCCTGCTCCTGCGCCACGCGCCAGACCTTCGTCGCGTGCTCGTCCACGCCTGTCAGGAAGAACGTCTCCTGCCCACGCTGCCGCTGGTGCCGCACGAGGATGTCGGCTGCGATCGTCGTGTACGCGTGACCGATGTGCGGCGTCGAGTTCGAGTAGTAGATCGGCGTTGTCAGGAAGTACGACATCGGCGCCCATGATAGGTGTGGGCCTGCGACGCGCCCGCGTCGCGGCGCCCGCTGCACCGCCGGCGGCGAGCAGGCCAAGCAGTGCGACGAGCGGCCACGGGCTCCGGTCGGCGTCGTGCTCGGCGGCGGTCGCGACGTCAGGCGGAGTCGTCGCGTCGATCGCGGCGTCGTGTGGCGCGGACGCACGCGCCGGCCGCGATGCGACGGCGTGCGTCGCGGTCACGTCGGCGCCCCGGCCGTCGAAACCGTCGCCGGGCGTTGCCGTCCTCGTCCGACGCGAGACGGTGGCAGCGTGACGGCGGATGTCGCCCGCAGTCACGTCGACGTCCGCCTGTGCGGGCGCATGCGACTCGACGCGCTTGGACAATGCGCGCGGATGCGTCGCCGCGTGAGATGCGGCATGCGTCCTCGGCCGGGCGAGCTGCGACGTCCCGGCGCGCACGGTCTCGGCACGCACGGTCGTGGCGGTCGAGCTCGCTGCGGCACCGGACTCGGCGCCGGCCGACGGGTCGGGTGCATCCGGCGCAGGCCCGTCGGTTCCCGCCGCCGGAGGCAGCGGCGGCGGAACGACGATCTC
>JBKPLI010000197.1:0-8164 GCA_046731555.1 Actinomycetota bacterium
GGGGCCGATCGCGCCCCCTGGGAACGCGTACGAGTACGCGACGACCTCGCCGTCCCTGCTCCAGAGGGTTCGGCGCGCGAGCCGCGCCCAGTAGGCGTGGTCGAGCGTGCGCTCGAAGCCGTAGGCGGCCCCGTCGACGGCGCGCAGGGCTGCGGCGACGGTGTCGTCCTCGGTCGTCGGCTCGAGGTCGGCGTCCTGGCGCACGTCGGCCGGGCCCGTGAAGGAGAGCACGGGCGTGACCGGCATCAGGCCGCGGCGGGCGTAGAGCGCGTTCGAGACGGGCTGGATCGCGTCCGTGATCGTCCGCCGGTGCGGGAACGCGCCCCAGACCGCGTCGAGGAGGGCGGAGCCGACCCGGCGCGCCTGCGCGTTCGGGCGGACGAACAGCGACGCCAGGAACCAGGCGTCTCCGCGCGCCCAGGCGGACGCGAACGCGACCGGAGCTCCGCCGTCCTCGGCGACGACGCAGCGCTCGGCGTCGTGCTCCAGGAGGTGCCGCTGCTGGCTGGCGAAGACCTCGAACGGCGGCGCCGGCGGCGCGAACGCGTGCGGCTCGTAGACCGAACGGATCGCCTGGATGAAGATGTCGTGGAGCTGCGGCAGGTCGGCGGCGCGCGTGGGACGGAGCTCCATTGCCGGCGCATCTTCACCGGAACCGCCTCCCTTCGTCGCGCAGGAAGCCCCAGGTCGCCAGCAGCGCGAAGCCGGAGGCGAATGCGAGCAGGGCGAGCCACGGCCGCGGTGCGAACGGGTTCCCGTAGACCGTCGCCGTCAAGGCATCGGCGAGCGCGCGCGTCGGAAGGAACGGCGACACCGCCTGCACCGCGTCCGGTAGCTCGGAAGGTCGGAGCCAGAGGCCGCCGGCGTAGGCGAGACTCAGGTACAGGAGGTTCGCGATCGGCAGCGCACCGCGCGCGGGCGCCCAGTACCCCAGCGCGATGCCGAGCAGCGCGAACGGAACCGTCCCGACGAGCAGTACGAGCGCGAGCTCGAGCCACCGCGTCGTCGAGAGTGCGGCGTCGGTCGTCGCGACGCCGACGGCGAGCAGCAGAGCGGCAGCCGCTGTGGCGAAGACCGCGGCAGAGAGCACGCGTGCAGCGAGCCGCTGCCCGACTCCGACCGGGAGTATGCGCACGTACGTCTCCCATGGCGACGCTCGTTCGTTCGCGATGCCGACGCCGAACTGGAAGAACGCGACGCCGACCGCGGCGAATCCGGCGAACGCCGCCGTTTTCACCGTCGCGAACCGACCCGCCGAGGGGACCACGAAGAAGAGGAAGAACGCCGTCGGGAAGAGCAGGGTCGGGACGACGTAGGCGGGGTAGCGCACCAGCTCGCGCGTCATCGCGAGCGCGTGGACGAGCACGAGCCTCAACGCCGCTCCCGCAGCGCGTCGAGCGCCTCCTCGAGCGTCGCCGGCCGCACCTCGAGGTCGCGCAGCGGGACGCCGTCGTGCACCAGCCGCTCGACGGCGCTGCCCGCGTCGCCGACGAGCAGGCTGACGTGCCCGTGCTCGCGTATCGCGCTGTCGAGCCTTCCCCCGGACCGCGGCGCGCGAAAGCGGATCCGCGTCAGTCCCGCCGCGGCCTTGATCTCGGCGACGCCGGCGTCGGCGACGATGCGACCGCACTCGATGACGACGATGCGCGAGGCGAGGGCCTCCGCCTCGTCGAGGTGATGCGTGGTGAGCAGCACGGAGCCTCCGCCGTCTCCGTGCGTGCGGATCGCGTCCCAGACCGCGCGGCGGGCGTCCGGGTCGAGGCTCGACGTCGGCTCGTCGAGCACGATCAGCGGCGCACCGCCGGCGAACGCCAACGCGACGGCGAGGCGGCGTCGCTCGCCGCCCGAGAGCCCGCCGACCTGGCGGCGCGCCAGAGCGACCAGGCCGAAGCGCCCGAGGAGGTCGTCCAGCGGTCGCGGGCTCGGGTAGTGCGCGCGGACGAGGTCGACGATCTCCGTCACACGCAGTGCGTGCGGGAACGCCATCTCCTGCGGCGTCGCGCCGACGTGGCGCCGTGCCTCGGCGCGCCGTGGATCGCAACCGAACACGGTCGCGCGACCCTCGTCGGGCCGGCGCAGCCCGAGCAGCAGAGCGATCGAGGTGGACTTGCCGGCGCCGTTCGGACCGAGCAGCGCAACGACCTCGCCTTCGGCGACGCCGAACGACGCGTCGGACACCGCGACCGTCGTGCCGAATCGCTTCGTCACGCGTTCGAGTGCGGCGATCACCGACCCTCCGCCGGTGCCGGAGCTCGAGCACGGTCGAGCGCGCCGGCAACGAAGGCGTTGTACGTCCAGTGCGCGGCGAGCGGCGCCGCGAGCGACCCGGTCAGGACGTACGCCGCCCCGAACGCGGTGCCGGTGACGAGATGCGCTCCCTGCCGCGTGCGGTGCGCGACCGCGAAGGCGACCGCGCTGACGGCGACCGCTGCCACCGGGCCGAGTCGCAACGCCTCGCCGAGAACGAGGCGTCGCCAGACGAGCTCTTCGTTCGTAGCGGCGATCGCGAGGAAGGCGAGCTTCCCCACCGTGACGCCCACGTGGACGCCGGTCGCCGACGGTAGCGCCGGCGGCGTTCGCGCGAGCGCGACGAACAGACCGGTGCCTGCGAACGCGCCGGCGAGGAGCGCGAGCGGCGGCGAGACCTCGGCTGCAGGTCGCGGCGCGTCAACGAGGACGACGGTTGCCCACGCGACCAGCGTGAATGCGACAAGTCGGCCCCAGAACGCGAACGCTGCGCGCGTCACGCGCGGCTCCCGACGGCCACGAGGTAGACGGCCGCTTCGTCCAGCCCGTTCGCACCCACGAGCTCGTCGACCCGGCGGTCGTACCAACCCCCGAGCGGCACCGCGGCGAGGCCGAGCGCGGTCGTCGTCAGGACGACGTTCTGGACGACATGACCAGCTTCGATCAGCGCGAAGCGGTAGCCGCGCAGGCCGTACTTGAAGCGCGTGCGCCAGAACATTGCCGTCAGGACGAGCACCACGGCAGACCGGTCCGCGATCGTGCGGTCGACGAGGCACGCGGCGACGTCCTCGTCGCCAACGGCGCGCAGCGGTGTCAGCCGGTGGTGATACGGGTTGTAGTGGAAGGTGGCCCGGCCGAGCCCGCGCACCGCGAGCGGCAGCGCGTAGAGCTCGAGCGGATACAGGGCTCCGCCGGAGGGCGCTGGCCGGCGAGAGGCCCCGTCGGTCCGTGTGCGTGCGCCGCTTGCTGCAGCGAGCACGACGGCGAGCTGATCCAGCGACAGCTGACGCCGGGCGCGCGGCGGCTCGGACGTGCGCTCGTCGACGAGGTCACGGAAGCGCGCACGCGGAAGGCGCCGGCGAGGGAGGTCGATCCCGGCGCGATGGTCGTGAGTGCGCGACGCGCGGGCGACCGTCTGTTGCAGCTCGGGGCTCTGGCCGAGCGCGAGCAGCGTCGAGAGGCGCGTGGGTGCGACGTTCGGGTAGAGCCGCGATGCCTCGTGGAACGCCTCGGCCTCGTCGTCGACCGGGACGCCATCGGGGCCGAAGACGATCGACGCGAACTCGGTGGTCGGGATGACGCCCGTCACGGGAACGGGTGCGGCTCCGGGTTGAGTTCGTCGAGCGCGAGCGGCGCGTCGCGCAGGCCGAGGTCGACGGGCGTTTCGTAGAGGCGGCGGCCCCCGAAGAAGCGTGCGGCGTGCGGGACGTCGAGGGCGCAGAGCTCGGGCGCGACCGCCTTGGTCACGGAGAGGCCGAGGTCCGCGACGTCGGGCGACGTGACGTCGACGGCGTACGCGTCCGACCCCGCGCGCTCGACGCGGTCGCAGAGCTCGGCGATCCGGTCGGCCGTTGTCACGCCGTCGAGCGCCGGAACCCGCTCGACCGGCACATGCGCGGGGGAAGCGTCGAGGAACGCGGCCGCCCTCGCGCGGCCGTGGTCCTCGTAGTACCGGATGTGATCCTCGAAGCTGACCACGTCGGCGCCGAGCGGGCCGAAGGTCCTGTCGGGATCGAGGAGCGCGAGCTTCACACCGGCCGCCCGAGCCGCGAATGCCTCCGACAGCGCCTTCCACCACGCGCGCTCGACGCGCGCGTCGGTGCCCGCGCCGACGCCGAGCGCGCCCGGGACGCCCGGCCGAGCGCGGGCGACTGCCAGGAAGCTCGGCAGCTCGTGGACGAGCGACAGGTCGACGACCGCGTACGCGAGACCGGTGCGCGCGAAGTAGCGCCGTTCGAGCTCCACGAGCCGCTCGTCGTGCGACCAGTCGAGCCGGGGCAGCGAGAGCCGGTTCGCCCAGACGATCATGAACGCGTCGCGCTCGAGGAGCTCGCACAGACCGCGCTCGACGGCTTCGTCGAATGTCGGCGCGCACGCCGTGCCGTTGCTCGTTGCGTAGCCGATCCGGTTGCACCCGTCGGCAACGACGTCGCCGAGCAGCACGAGCTCGGCCGGGAGCCACACCTCTACGCCGTCACGGACGCGGCGGCCGTCGATCCACGCAAGCCGAGTGCCGGCCGTCAAGCGACTGCAGGCGAAGCCGGCCTGCGCGTACTGCGCATCGGCGAACAGCGCGAACCGCTCGGGTTCGACGGCTTGGTCGCCGAGCTCGGACGCCGTCGCGACGACGATCCGCTCCCACGGGACGTACGAGGCCGAATAGCGCTCCAGCGCCTCGCCCACCGCCGCCGCCGCGGCGTCGGTACGCGTGAAGCCGGCGCCGCCGATGCCGCTCAGATGGTGGAGATCGGTGCCGAGGAGCGCGGCACCGCGCGAGAGCTCGCACGCGACGCGGTGGAGCGGCGGCTCGGTCGCGAGGTGCAACGATTCCTCGAGCGTCCGAACAATGCCCGTATACGGCGACACGGCACGGCCGAGCGGAGTCGGAAGCGTCGCGGCGATCACGCGGCCTCGGCCTCGTGCCAGGGGAGGGGCGCCGCTGCGTGCACGACCGGCGAGCAGGCCGGGCAGCGCGGGACGCGCAGGACCGTGTGCGTCGAGAGCGAGAGCACGGGCTGCGCCTCGACCGCCCGCATGAGGCCGGGCAGCGTCGTGTCATGCCCGACGAGCCAACGGAGCGCGGTGTACGCCGCGACCGCTCCCACTAGCGCGTCGAACGGCACAGCGGCTGTGGCTGCGACCGGGGCCGCGTCGACGTCGACGAGGTCGTCGCGGTACTCCACGTTGGCCGCGCGCCGGAGCAGCACGCACTCGTAGCAGCACGACTCGTGCGGCACGACGAGCGGGCCGACGAACGCCGCGCGGCCGTCCCACGGTCGCACGGGGAGCCACCGGAGCTCGTGCTCGAGCGCGACCGCGTTCCAGCCTGGAAGCCGATCGACCTCGTCGGCCGCAGGGACGACGACGCAGAGGTCCGCCTCCCCGCTTCGCCGCCAGGACCAGCGCCGCAGCTTCCGGATGCCGCCGGCCTGCAGCAATCGTGCTACGTCATCGGCCGTCGGCGCGCTGCCGACGACGCCGACGCTCGCCTCCTGCAGCCGCTCCGCCGCGACCCGCGGCACGACGTCGAAGAGCGCCGCGAACGCGTGGGCCGTCTCTCGCACGTCCTCCGGCGCATCGGGCCCGGCGGTCAGAAGGCCGTGCTGAGCGAGGGTCGAGAGCGCGAGCTCGACGGCCGGCCGAACCGGCGCGCCGAGGCGTGCGACGAGGTCGTCGACGGTTCGCGTGCCGTCGAGGAGCGGCAGCAGGTGCGGCAGCAGCGTCGAGACCGCGCCGCCCTCGAGCACGACCACCACCTGGCCGTGCTCGAGCAGCAGGCGGTCGCCGTCGCCGACAAGCCGATACCACGGCGCGAGGAGCGGGCGCTCGGGAACGTCGGTCACGTCGACAGCCACCCGCAGCAGCAGGTCGTCGAGGAGCAGCAGTCCTGGACGAGCGCGAACGCCGGCGTCGTCGCGCCGAGCGCCTGCGCGCGCAGGTCGAGCAGCTCGTCCGTCAGGTCACGGAACATCAGCACGTGAGCGACACGCAGCCCGAGCAGGTGCAGGTACAGCTGCAGCAGTCGACGATGAGGGCGAAGGCGCGCGAGCGGTCGCCGCGCACCTCGGCCGCGAGGTCGAGCAGCTCGCGGGTCAGTTGGTCGAACATCGACACCTCCTTTGTGGTGTTGTCGTTTCGGCCAACGTACCGGCGAAGGCGTGACGTGTCTGTGTCGACTCTGTGCCGAAAGTGCAACTAGTGCATCGTCTGCCCTGCAGGCGTCGTCGACCAGTGGCCGTTTCGGACAGGTGCCGGCGTCGGGCTAGAGGTCGGCGAGCGCGCCGCGCACCGGATCGAAGTCCGGGTCCGACGTCGCGAGCTCCCGGTACGACGCGTCGAGCTCGACCGCGCGCCGCAGATGCGTCAGCGCCTCGGCGCGCTCGCCGGCGAGCGACTCGAAGCACGCGAGGTTGTAGAGCACGAGCGCGTCGTCTGGATCGCGCGCGAGCACGGCGCGCATCGTCGCGACCGCCTCCGCGTCCCGACCGGCGCCGTGGAGCCAGTACGCGCGCCGCGACGCCTCCCACGACTGCCAGATGCCGACGAGCCGGCGCAGCTCCGCGATCGGCTCCTCGTGGTCCTCGACGCGCAGGTCGCAGACACGATCGATGCCTTCCCGCGACTCGGCGGCCGCACCCGCCCGCTCGACGACGACCGCGGCCGACTGCTGCCCGCGCCTGTCGCCGCCCGCTGCCTGGCCTGCCTCGAGGGCCGCCACGAGCCGGTCGACGAGCGGGCCGACGGTCTCTTCGAAGGTTCGCGCCATCTCGTCGACGACCGCCTCGCGGGCGAGGATGTTGCCCTGCGCCGCGAAGCCCGCGCCGACGCGGTGGCCGGCCCAGTCGAGGCACTCCGCGCCGGTAAATGCGGCTGCGCGGCCGTCGGCGGTGACGATCCCGAGCTGGCGCGTCTCGCGCTCGTCGTCGCCGGCGAGCACGCCCTCGAGCGCCTGCTCGGGCGCCGCACCCGCCGCGAGCTCGTCGAGCGCCCGCGCGCCGTAGACCGCGACGGCGGACGCCTGCGAGGCACACGCTCCGACGCCGGCGCGCACCCACGGGACGACCGAGCCTACGGAGAAGTAGCGCGACTGGACCGCACAGGCGACCTCACCCGCTTCGAGGTCGGCTGCGACGATCGAGAACGTTCCACGCGGCGAGGACATGCTCCAGCTTCGCACGCAGCGACCCAGGGCGCGGCGCGTACACGGCCACGCGCCGCTGCAGCGGCTCGCACAGCTCGAGCGACGGCCACTGCGTCGGCGGCACCTCGCTCACGTGACGCGGATGCGTGGATCGATCCATGCGTAGAGCACGTCGACGACGAGGTTGAACGCGAGGATGCAGAGCGTCCCGAAGACGACCACCCCCTGCGTGACCGGGAGGTCGACGCGGTCGACCGCCTGGATCGCCACCTGCCCGAGGCCCGGCAGGCCGTACACGGACTCGACGAAGAACGCGCCGCCGAGTGCGAGGCCGAGATCCATCCCGAGGATCGTCACGACCGGCAGCAGCGCGTTCCGGCACACGTGGCGCGCGAGGACGCGATGCTCGCCCGCGCCCTTCGCGCGCGCGGTGCGCACGTAGTCCTCGTTCAGCGTCTCCATCACGTAGGCGCGGATCATCCGCACGTACGTCGCCGCGAACAGCACGGCGAACGTCGCCCACGGGAGGACGAGGTGGTACGCCCACTGGACGGGGCCGCCGCAGTCCGTCGACGGCGAGACCAGGTCGCAATAGCCCGTGATCGGGAACGCGCCCGCCTTGAAGCCGAGGAAGTAGGCGAGGATCAGCCCGATCCACACGGGATGCGCCGAGATCCCGATCAGCACGAACGTCATCGAGACTCGGTCGAGCAGCGATCGCGGGCGCAGTGCGGACAGGATCCCGATCGGGATCGAGATGAGGAGCCACAGCACCGCGCCGCCGAAGACGAGCGACGCGGTCACCGGCGCCGCGGTCAGCACGACGTGCGTCACGTCCTGCCGATTCGTGAACGAGCGGCCGAGCGACCGATCGACGACCAGCCGGTCGAGGAACCTCATGTACTGCACGTACACCGGCTTGTCGAGGCCGAGGTACGACTCGGCTCGGTCGATGCACTCCGGCGTCGCGCGCTGGCCGCACATGAGCCGCGCCGGGTTCGCCGGGATGAGGAAGAAGATGATGTACGTGACGGCCGTGACCGCGATGAACAGCAC
>JBKPLI010000198.1:0-7117 GCA_046731555.1 Actinomycetota bacterium
GCCGGCTGCACCGGCGGACACTCGTGTCGCCGTGGGCGATCGTCTCCGCGGCCGTAATCGCGAGCGCGATCGTGATCGCGAGCGCATTCGTGCCGCGCGACGTGACGTTCCTCGCGAGCCTGTTCTCGTTCGGCGTGCTACTCGCGTTCACGGCCGCGCAGCTCGCGGTGATCCGGCTACGCATCGCCGAGCCCGACCTGCCGCGGCCGTATCGCGCCCCGTTCAACATCAGCGTCGGCCGGGCGGAGATCCCGCTGCCGGCGATCGTCGGCTCGATCCTCACCTTCGCTGCGCTCGTCGTCTCGCTCGTCACACACGCGGGCGCGCGCTACGCGGGCCCGGCGTGGCTCGTGGTCGGGCTCGTCGTCTACGTGCTCGTCCGCCGCGCGCACGGCGAGCGCCTCACCGCCCGCGTCGTGGCGCCGGACGAGCAGGTCTTCCCGGGCCTCGGGCAGTACCGCCGGATCCTCGTGCCGATGAAGCTCGGGATCATCGGCGAGGAGATGCTCGCGACCGCGGTGAAGCTCGCGAGCGAACACGATGCGAAGGTCGAGGCGCTGCACGTGATCCGCGTGCCGCTCGAGCTGCCGCTCGACGCCGAGCTGTTCGACCACGACGAGCGCGCGGAGGCCGCCCTGGCCGAGGCGCAGCTGCTCGGCGCCGACCACGACGTGAAGGTGATCGGCACGACGGTCCGGGCGCGCGCGATCGGCGAGGCGATCGTGAAGCGCGCCGCGGAGACCGGCGCCGACCTGATCGTCCTCGGCTCCGCGCCGCGCTGGCGGCGGCAGTCGCGCTTCTTCTCGCCGACCGTGGACTTCGTCCTCCGCAAGGCGCCGTGCGAGGTCCTCATCGTCGCCTTTCCGCAGCGCGTCCTCGACGAGGAGCTCGCGGCGACCTAGCACGCAGCGACCCGATCCCGCGAGCTACCCTCCCGCCTCATGAAGGTGATCGTGGTGGGCTGCGGCAGGGTCGGATCCTCGGTTGCGCTCGAGCTGAAGCGCGCCGGGTGGGACGTGGCGGTGATCGACGAGCGCGAGGAGGCCCTCGGCCGGCTCGGCGACGACTGGACGGGCGAGTTCTACGTCGGCCACGGCATGGACCTGCAGCTCCTCCGCGACGCGGGCATCGAGGACGCCGACGCGGTCGTCATCGCGACGAACGGCGACAACACGAACATCGTCGTCGGCCAGGTGGCGCAGAAGCACTTCGACGTCCGTTGCGTGATCGTGCGTGTGCTCGACCCGGCGCGCGCCGAGTTCTACGCGAGCCAGGGCCTGCGCACCGTGTGCCCGACCTCGCAGGCGATCGCCACCTTGACCGAGGCCGTGCGCGCCTACGAGGCGACGCCGCGGGCGGCGGTCTAGGCATGTACGTCCTGATCGCGGGCGGCGGCAAGGTCGGCTCGAACCTCGCGCGCACGCTCATCCGCACCGGGCACGAGGTGACGTTGATCGAGCAGCGCTCCGACCGCTTCGACATGCTCGAGGCCGAGCTCGAGCACCAGGTCCTGAAGGGCGACGCGACCGAGCTCTTCGTGCTCGAGCGCGCAGGCATCAAGCGCCCGCCCGACATCGTGGTCGCCGTCACGGGCGACGACGAGGACAACATCGTCATCTGCCAGCTCGCGCAACAGCGGTACGGCGTCGGGAAGGTGATCGCGCGCGTGAACGATCCGCGCAACGAGTCGTACTTCGACCTGCTCGGCATCTCGCCGACCGTGTCCGCGACCGGCTCGATCATGGCGCTCATCGAGCACGAGGTGCCCGAGCACGGGCTCATCCACCTGCTCGAGCTGCGCAAGGAGAACCTCGAGATCGTCGAGGTGACGGTCGGCGCGAAGGCGGCGTGCGCCGGCAAGCGCATCAAGCAGGTGCAGCTCCCCGAGGGCTCGCGTCTCATCTCGGTCGTGCGCGACGGCAAGGCCGAGATCCCGGACGAGCAGACGCAGCTAGAGCCCGGCGACTCCGTGCTCGCGATCCTCGAGCCGGGCAAGGAAGACGAGCTGCGGCGGATCCTCGTCAAGGAATAGCTCGCAATCCACCGAGGCATCGCGCGCCGTAAGTATGGTTCGCCGCTCGTGAGACGACTGCTCGTCCCCCTCGCGCTCCTGTTCGTCGTCACGCCGCTCGCCTCCGCGCGCGGCGACGCGCTGCGTCTGGTGCGCATCGGCACGTTCAACTCGCCGGTGTACGTCACCGCGCCGCGCACCGAGTCGGGGAGGCTCTACGTCGTCGAGCAGGCGGGCCGCATTCGCGTCGTGCAGGGGCGCACGCCCCGCCCGACGCCGTTCCTCGACATCACCTCGCAGGTGAAGAGCGGCGGCGAGCAGGGACTCCTCTCGGTCGCGTTCCACCCCAACTACGCCGAGAACCGTCTCTTCTACGTCGACTTCACGGACACGAACGGCGACACGCGCGTCGTCGAGTACCGCTCCGACGGCGCGAAGGCGATCCCGTCGTCGGCGCGGCAGCTCCTGTTCGTGAAGGACTTCGCGGAGAACCACAACGGCGGCCAGCTCCAGTTCGGGCCCGACGGCCGGCTGTGGTGGGGGAACGGCGACGGAGGCGGCGGCGGCGACCCGCAGCACAACGGGCAGAGCCTCGCGCGGCCGTTCGCGAAGATCATGAAGCTGAACGTCGCGAACCCGAAGGCGCGCTGGCAGCTGGTCGCGTACGGGCTCCGCAACCCGTGGCGCTTCTCGTTCGACCGCGCGACAGACGACCTATACATCGGCGACGTCGGCCAGGGCGACCGCGAGGAGATCGACTACCTCCGCCGCGGCTTCACGGTGCCCGTCAACTTCGGGTGGAACCACTGGGAAGGCAAGCGCATCTACGACTCCTCGACGCGGCTCCTGACGCGCGGCCGCTACGTCCCGCCGATCGTCGACTACTCGCACGACGAGGGCTGCTCGGTCACGGGCGGCTACGTCTACCGCGGCAAGGCCGTGCGCGCCGCGGTCGGGCGGTACTTCTACGGCGACTACTGCAGCGGCACGATCTGGAGCCTGAAGGTCGCCGGCGGCCGCGCGACGCAGGTGCGCCGCGAGCCGTTCAGCCTCGAGGGCCTGTCGTCGTTCGGCGAGGACGCGAGCGGCGAGCTCTACGCGACGTCGCTCAACGGCGGCCTCTACCGGCTCGCCGGCTCTTAACGGAACCTGGTCCGGGACCAGGTTCGGTAAGGAAAGCGTTAACCCGTGCGCCGGCGGCGGACCTGCGGCCCCTGGTGGCCGAGGGCCGCGTAGGCGAGCGCCTGCAGCGACTCGTTCAGGTTGCGCAGCTCGTGGGCGATCACGGTCAGCTCCTCGCGGCTCTCCTGCCGCTTGTTGAGCCGCGCGAGCTCCTCGACGACGCGGTCGAGGCGCTCGAGGAGCGCCTCGAGCTGACGGTCAGTGACCTGCTTGGAGTCCATCGAAGGCGAGTCTAGTCCGCCCGGGTCACCCGTCGGTACACGGCGAGGCCGATCGCGATCCCGACCGCGTCGATCGCGACGTCGACCGGCGAGCCGTGCCGGCCGCGGACGAACAGCTGGTGCACCTCGTCCGTCGCGGCGTACGCGACCGCGAGCGCGAACGCCCACGGCACGCTTCCGCACGCGCGCAGGATCAGCACGGCGAGCACGCCGAACTCGGCTATGTGTGCACACTTGCGGAGCACCGTGTCCCACGTCCCGAGCCCGGTGCCGAGGCTCGGGACCGACGAGAACGCGAAGATCACGGCCGCCCAGACGAGCACGGCGAGCCACCGAGAGCGCATCGCGGGGCGATGGTAGATTCACCGCCACACAAACGGGCGAGCGGTTGGGGAACCCGGTGCGAATCCGGGACGGTCCCGCCGCTGTGAGGGGAGATGCCCTCCGCCACGACGCCACTGGCCTCGGCTGGGAAGGCGGCGGAGGGGGGAGCCCCGAGTCAGAAGACCTGCCACTCGCCGCCAAGCGAACCCCTCGAGGAAGGGAGGAGTCGTGAACCGCAGGTTTCTCGCGGCCGTGGCAGCGGCACTCGCCGCCGCGACCCTTGTCGCCGGGTCGTCCGCCGACGCCGCCGCAACCGCCGCCGCCGTCCCGCACCGCATCGTCTCGATCTCGCCGACGGCGACCGAGACGCTCTTCGCGATCGGCGCCGGTAAGCAGGTGATCGCCGTCGACGAGCTGTCCGACTACCCAAAGCAGGCGCCGCGCACGAAGCTCTCGGGCTACACGCCGAACGTCGAGGCGATCGCGAGCTACAAGCCGGACCTCGTCGTGCTCTCGTTCGACACGGGCGGCGTCGCCTCGTCGCTCCGCAAGCTGAAGATCCGCGTGCTCGTGCAGGACGCCGCGAAGGACCTGAAGGGCGCCTACGTGCAGATCGACCAGCTCGGCGCCGCAACCGGGCACAGGGCGGAGGCGGCGAAGGTCGTCGCGGCGATGAAGCGCAAGCTCGCGCGCGTGCTCGCGGCGGCGCCGAGGTCGGCGCGCGGGCTCAGCGTGTACCACGAGCTCACGCCCGACCTCTACTCGGCGACGTCGAAGACGTTCATCGGCCGCATCTACGCGCTCTTCGGGCTGAAGAACATCGCGGACGCTGCCGACTCGACCGCGAGCGGCTATCCGCAGCTCTCGAACGAGTACGTCGTCGCGCAGAGCCCCGCGTTGATCGTGCTCGCGGACGTGAAGTGCTGCGGCCAGACGGCGGCGACGGTCTCGTCGCGGCCGGGCTGGACCAACGTCGCGGCCGTGAAGAGCCACGCGATCGTGCGTGCGGACGACTCGCTCGCGTCGCGTTGGGGGCCGCGCGTCGTCGACTTCGCACGCGGGATCGGGATCGCGCTGCGCACGGCGACGCGCTGACGTGAGCCGCGGGCGCGTCTGGTACGGCGTCGCGATCGTCTTCCTCGTCGCGGCGTTCCTTACGGGCGCGCTCGTCGGGCCGGTGCACCTGGGCGTGGGCAACGTCCTGCGTGGGACGTTCGCCCACGTCCTCGGCCGCGAGTCCCCGCTGGCGGCGACGGACGACGCGATCCTCTGGGAGATCCGGCTCCCGCGCGTCGTGCTCGGCGCGCTCGTCGGCGGCACGCTCGCGGCCGCAGGCGCCGCGTACCAGGGGACGTTTCGCAACCCCCTCGCCGACCCGTATCTGCTCGGCGCGGCCGCGGGCGCCGGGCTCGGCGCCACGATCGCCGTCGCCTATGGCCCGAGCGGCGACCTCGCGGACGACCTCGTCCCGCTCGCGGCATTCGTCGGCGCGTCCGTCGCAGTCGTCGTCGCGTACGTCGTCGGCCGCTCGGCCGGCACGGCCGCCGCGGCGCTCGTGCTTGCAGGCGTCTGCGTCGCGTCGTTCTTCACGGCGATGCAGACGTTCGTGCAGCAGCAGAACGTCGACACGGTGCAGGAGGTGTACTCGTGGCTGCTCGGCCGGCTCGCGACGTCGGGCTGGCGCGAGGTGCTGATCGTGCTGCCGTACACGGTCGCGTCGTGGATCGTGATCCTCGCGCACCGCCGGCTGCTCGACGTGCTCGCGGTGGGTGACGAGGAGGCGGCCGCGCTCGGCGTGCGCGTCGCGCGCGTACGGCTGCTCGTCGTGGCGGCCGCGACGGTCGGCACCGCGGCCGCGGTGGCCGTCAGCGGCCTCATCGGCTTCGTCGGCATCATCGTGCCGCACACGATCCGGCTGCTCGCGGGCGGGAGCTACCGCCTCCTGCTGCCGCTCGCGATCCTCCTCGGCGCCGGCTTCCTCGTCTTCGCGGACGTGATCGCGCGCACGGTCGTCGCGCCGGCCGAGTTGCCCATCGGCGTGGTGACGGCGTTCTTCGGCGCGCCGTTCTTCGCGATCGTCCTGCGCACGAGCAGGAGGTCACTGTGATCCGCGTCGAAGCGGTCTCGGTCACGCTCGGGGGCGCGCAGATCCTGTGGCGCGTCTCGGCGGCGGTCGAGGACGGCGAGTGGGTCGCGCTCATCGGCCCGAACGGCGCGGGGAAGAGCACTTTGCTGCGCTCGGTCGCGAGGCTCGTGCCGTTCACAGGGCGCGTGCACGTGATGGGCCACGACACGCGGACGCTCGCGCGGCGCGAGCTCGCACGCCGCGTCGCGTTCGTGCCGCAGGTGCCGATGATGCCGCGCGAGTCGACGGTCGCCGAGTACGTCCTGCTCGGCCGCACGCCGCACATCTCGTACCTGGGCACCGAGAGCCGCTCGGACCACGTCGCGGTGTCGCGCGCGCTCGAGCGGCTCGACCTGCTCCCGTTCGCGCACCGACGGCTCGAGTCGCTCTCCGGCGGCGAGCGGCAGCGCGCCGCGCTCGCCCGCGCGCTCGCGCAGGACGCGCCGGTGCTGCTCCTCGACGAGCCGACGAGCGCCCTCGACGTCGGCCGCCAGCAGCAGGTGCTCGACCTCGTCGACGCGCTGCGCGTCGACGCGTCGCTCACCGTCCTGTCGGCGATGCACGACCTCACGCTCGCGGGCCAGTACGCCGAGCGTCTGCTGCTGCTCGACGGCGGGCGGATCGTCGCAGCCGGCACCGCGCCGGAGGTGCTGACGCGCGAGCTGATCGCCGAGCACTACGGCGCCGAGGTGCTCGTCGTCGGCGAGCACGAGTCCGGCCCGGTCGTGGTGCCGGTCCGCCGCCGGCCGTGACGCTCGTCGTCCTGCTCGGCGGCGCGCGCAGCGGCAAGTCGACGCTCGCGGTCGAGCTCGCCTCGCGCGAAGGCGCACCCGTGACGTTCATCGCGACCGGCGAGGCGGGCGACGACGAGATGGCGGCGCGCATCGCCGAGCACCGCGCCTCGCGCCCGCCGGGGTGGACGACCGTCGAGGAGCCGGTTGACCTGCACGCGGCGATCGAGGCCGTGCCGGCGGGCGACACGCTGGTCGTCGACTGCCTCTCGCTCTGGGTCGCGAACGTGCTGGAGCGCAGCGGCGTCGAGGACGAGGCGCGCGCGTGCGCGGCGGCCGCGGCGGCGCGCTCGGCCCTCACGATCGCGGTGAGCAACGAGGTCGGGCTCGGCGTGGTCCCGGCGACGCCGCTCGGCCGCGCGTACCGCGACGTGCTCGGCCGCGTCAACGCTGCGTGGGCCGATGCGGCCGACCGGGCATTCTTCGTCGTCGCCGGTCGCGCGCTCGCGCTCCAGGACGAGCT
>JBKPLI010000199.1:0-24423 GCA_046731555.1 Actinomycetota bacterium
GGCGCAGCCACTCGGCGCGCTCGGCCGCGAAGCCGAGCGCGCGCGCCGCCGACTCCGGGTACGGGAACGCTGCCACGGGCGAGGCCTCGTCGCGCAGCGCGGCAGGCGTGCCCTCGGCGCTCAGCACGACGGCGAGCACCGGCTTGTCGGCGCGGGACTGCTCGACGGCGCGGCGGATCGCGGCGGCGACCTCGTCCGCGCCCGCGACGACCGGCGGGACGAAGAGGACGATGAGGGCATCGACGCGCGGGTCTGCGAGGAGCGGCGGCAGCGCGGCCTCGTAGGTCGCGGCCGTCGCCGAGCCGAGCAGGTCGATCGGGTTCGCGACGCTCGCCTCGGCCGGGAGCGCGGGCGCGAGCGACTGCCGCGTCTCGTCCGTCGGCTCGGGCAGCGAGAGCCCGACGGCCTCGCACGCGTCTGCGCACAGGATCCCGAGCCCGCCGGCGTTCGTCACGACCGCGACGTTGCGACCGGCGGGCAGCGGCTGCGTCGAGAGGAGCGCGGCGACGTCCACGAGCTCCTCGAGCGTTCGCGCGCGCATCACGCCCGCCTGCCCGAACAGCGCGTCGATCGCCGCATCCGACCCCGCGAGCGCCGCCGTGTGCGAGCTCGCGGCGCGCGCGCCCGCGCCGGTCGTGCCGGCCTTGAGCGCGAGGATCGGCTTCTTGCCCGCGATGCGGCGCGCGAGGCGGCCGAACTTGCGCGGGTTGCCGAACGACTCGAGGTACAGCAGTACGACGTCCGTCTCCGGGTCGTCCTCCCACCACTCGAGCAGGTCGTTCGACGACACGTCGGCCTTGTTGCCGATCGACACGAAGGCGGAGAAGCCGAGCCTGCGCTCGGCGGCCTTCTCGAGCAGCGCGAGCCCGAGCGCGCCGCTCTGCGACGAGAAGCCGATCCGCCCCTTCGGGAGCGCGCGCGGCGCGAACGTCGCGTTGAGGGCGACGGCCGACGACGCGATCCCGAGGCAGTTCGGCCCGACGAGACGCGCGCCGTGCGCGCGCACGAGCGCGAGCAGCTCCTCCTGACGCGCACGTCCCTCGGGGCCGGTCTCGGCGAACCCCGCCGAGATGACGCACAGCGCCGGCACGCCCGAGCGCAGCGCGTCCTCGGCCGCCGCGAGCACGCGCTCGCCCGGCAGGCAGATCACGGCGAGCTCGACGCGGTCGGGGATCTCGGCGATCGAGCGGTACGCGCGCACGCCCGCGACCGGCGACGCGTCGCGGTTGACGGGGTACGCGGCGCCCGCGAAGTCGCCCTCGAGCACGTTGCGGAAGAGCTCGCCGCCGATCGAGCCGCGACGCCGCGACGCGCCGACGACGGCCACGCTCGCCGGCGTGAAGAACGGGCGCAGCGACGCGGTGACCGCGACGTGGTCGCGCTCCTCGACGCGCGCGCGGAAGCGCTCGGTCTGCGCGATCGGGAAACGGAGCTCGACCTCGCCGGCCTCGCGCTCGCGTGTCAGCTCGAAGCCCGCCTCGGCGAAGACGGACAGCGCACGCGGGTTGTCGGCGAGCACGTCCGCGACGAAGCGCTCGATGCCCGATTCCGCCGCGCGCTGCGCGAGCTGCTCGAGCAGGCGCGTGCCGATCCCGCGGCCCTGATCCTCGTCGGCGACCGCGAACGCGATCTCGGCGACGGTCGGGTCGCGCAGGCGCACGAAGCTCGCGAGCGCGACGACGCGGTCGCCGAGGGTGCCGACGAGCGCGCCGCGCTCGACCCAGTCCGGGTCGAGGTCGGGCTCCACGAGCTGCGGCGACACGTGCCGCGAGCCGTGGAAGCGCAGGTAGAGGCTGCGGTCGGAGAGGCCTGCGAAGAACGCGAGCAGCGCGTCCGCGTCGGCTGCGGTCGGCGGCCGCAGCCGGAGCGTCCCGCCGTCGCGCAGGATGACGTCGACCGCTCCGGCTGCGGCGCTCGTGTCAGACGCCAATCGTGACCTCCTCGCGTGCGGCGGCATGGTGGACGAGCGCCTGCATGATCCCTCGTTTCAGCCTGCCGCCGCCACGGACTCGCGCTCGGCGGCGTGTGCGGCCTCCTGCGGCGGCGACACGGCGAGCACGGGGCAGGGCGCGATCTGCAGCAGGCGGTGCGTGACGCTCCCGAGGAGCAGGCCTGCGATCGGCCCGCGCCCGCGCGTGCCGACGACGATGGTGTCGGCGCCGGCCTCGCGTGCGACGTCAGCGATCATGCGCGCCGCTCCGGATGCGGCACCCGCGACGACGCGGAGCCTCGCGTCGACCCCCGCGCCGTGGAGCGCGTCGACCTGCCCGCGGATCTTCTCCACGAGCTCCTCCTCGTCGGCGAGCACCGGGTAGCCGGCCGCACGCCCGACGAGCATCTCCCTGCTGTGGACGACGAGGACAACGGCGCCGTGGACCTCCGCGAGCCCCTGCACGTACGGCAGCGCGTGGTCGGCGGCCTCCGATCCGTCGGTCGCCCAGACAATCGTCTCGAACATGGTGAGCCTCCTTTCGCGGCCAGTATTCGCACGTCCGCGCCGCGCGCCATCGGCGGCGGCGCGGACGCGCCGTGCGGCTTTTCCGTAGGGCTCAGTGGCTCATCGTCCCGTGCACGTCGCCGACCTTCAGGACGCCGACCTGACCCTGGTCGACGGCGGCGAACGCGTGCGAGACGAACGGGTAGAGGCCGGGCTCGTCGATCGTCACGTCGAAGACGCCGCCGCCTCCCGCCGGCACGGTGACCGTCTGCACGTTGTGCAGCGCATCGGCCGGGTTCATGTCGCCGAACGGGTACGCCGTGTTGAGCACGGTGCCGACGATGTGGAAGTCCGTGTCGAGCGACGGCCCCGCGTCGACGAGCCAGAAACGGACGAGCTCGCCCGGCTTCGCGGTCAGCGGATGCTTCGCATACTGCCCGGCGTAGCCGTTGAACGTCATCCAGTCCGGCTGGCGCGCATGCGCCTTGTCATGGTTGTACTGCGCCGGCGCCTTCAGGCCGTCGGAGGACAGGTACCACTCGCTCGCGACGAGCACGTAGTCGCGGTCGGCCTTCGGCAGCACCCCGGCCTTCGGCTCGACGACGATCGCGCCGTACATGCCGTTCGCGATGTGCGCGAGGACGGGCTTCGTGCCGCAGTGATACATGAACACGCCTGCGTCGTTCGCGCGGAACGTGTAGCTCACGGACTTGCCCGGGAGCACGTCCCTGAACGCCTTGTCGGGTGCGACCCGCGCGGCGTGGAAGTCGACCGAGTGCGGGATTGCGCCGTCGTTCGTGAGCGTGATCTTCACGAGCTGCCCCTGGCGCACGTGGATCACAGGTCCGGGCGCGCCGCCGGCCCACGCCCACGCGGAGTACTTCACGCCGGGCGCGATGTCGATCGTCACGTCCTTCAGCACGAGGTTCACGTCGGCGACCTGGCCGGCCGGGATCGGCGGCATCGCGGCCGGGAACGGCTTGTGCGCGGTCGCGAGCGCGTCGGCGTTCGCCGGCGCGGCGCCCGCGTAGCTCGTGAGCCCCGACCCGCCGCCGCTCATGTCCATGCCGGGCATCGAGGTCGCTGCCGGCGTCGCGTTGCCGGCCTTCGCGGCGGCGCGGTTCGCGGCGTCCTTGGCGTTGTGCGCATCAGACCACATGAAGATGCCGAACACGATCAGCACGGAGACGAGCACGCCGAGGAGCACGGTCACGACGGCGAGGAACGCATGCGAGTCGGACTCCTCGTACGCGACCGCCGTCGGCGGTGAGGTGCCGTTCAGCTGGGGGGTGCGGCTGGGTGCGTACTCGGTCTTCATCGGACTTCTCCCTTGCGTCTGAGACTCGGATCGCCTCACCGTAGGGCGCGTCCCGCGCGCGGTGATCCTGGCGAAGCCGCACATCGGCGCCGAGATACCCGCAGCGTTCGCTGCGGTTTTCCCGCAACCGGAGACGGGGTCGGGACGGACGCCGTCGCGCCTGGCGCGCGACACGATGCGCCGCATGACGTACGCGGTCGTATGGAGCGAGGACGGCGGGCCGCCGAACCCGGGCTCGCTCGAGATCGCGGACCGGCACCTCGTGCTCGCCGGCCGCGCAGAGCCGGGCCGGCACCTCTCGTACGGCGACCTCGCCGAGGCACGGCTCGAGCGCCTGTACGCCGACCGACTGAGCGGTCGGCCGACGCTCGTCCTCACGTTGCGCGGCGGCGAGGTCCTGCGCGTCGCGTCGATGGAGGGCGGCGGGACGCTGCACGAGCTCGCAGACCGCATCGCCGCTGCCCGCCCCGCCGCCTAGTTGGCTCCCCGCCCTCCGCGGTACGCTCACGCCGTGGAGGCGGTGACGCCCAGCCAGAGCCGCCTGCGCTCGCTGCTCGACGCAGGGCTCGCGCTCACGTCCGAGCTGTCGCTCGACGCAGTGCTGCAGCGCGTGGTCGAGGTCGCGGCCGAGCTGACGGAGGCGCGCTATGCCGCGCTGGGGGTCATCGACCGCAGCGGCTCACAGCTCGAGCGCTTCCTCACGCACGGCATCGACGCGGCGACGCACGCGACGATCGGCGACCTCCCGCGCGGCCGCGGCATCCTCGGCGTGCTCATCCGCGACGCGCAGCCGCTGCGCCTGCACGACCTCGCGGACGACCCGCGCTCGGTCGGCTTCCCGCCCGGCCACCCGCCGATGCGGTCCTTCCTCGGCGTGCCGGTCCTGCTGCGCGGCGTCGCCTACGGCAACCTCTACCTGACGGAGAAGCGCGGCGGCGAGGATTTCACCGACGCCGACCAGGAGCTCGTCACGCTCCTGGCGGGCCAGGCCGCCGTCGCGATCGAGAACGCGCGGCTCTACGAGGCGGCGACCCGGTGGTCGCGCCAGCTCGAGTCGCTGAACGAGGTCGGCAACGCGCTCGTCACCGAGACCGACCTCGACCGGCTGCTCGACCTCGTTGCGCGCCGCCTGCAGGAGCTGCTCGACGCGCGGCTCGTGATGGTCGTGCTCCCGGCCGGCGCGGACGAGCTGCGCACGGCTGCGGCTGCAGGACCTGACGCGGGCGAGCTTGCAGGCGTGACGATGCCGCGCCGCGAGTCGAAGAGCGGCCGCGTGCTCGACCGGCGCCGCAGCGAGCGCGTCGACTCCGTGCTCGACGACCCCGACGTCGACCAGGTCGCGACGCGGCGTATCGGCGCGCGCACCGGCCTCTGGATCCCGCTCGTCGCGCGCGACCGCGCGATCGGCGTGCTCGCTGCGCACGACAAGAACGGGGCCGACGCGCGCTTCAGCGACGACGACCTGCGTCTCGCGGAGGCGTTCGCGAACCGCGCGGCGATCGCCGTCGACCTCTCCGAGCGAGTCACGCGTGACGCCCTCGCGCGCGTCGTCGAGGCGCAGGAGCTCGAGCGGCGCCGGCTCGCGCGCGAGCTGCACGACGAGACCGGCCAGGCGCTGACGTCGATCCTGCTCGGGCTGAAGGCGCTCGAGGACACGCTCGAAGGCGACGTGTCGCGCACGGCCGCGTCCGGGCTGCGCGAGCTCGTCGTCGCGACGTTGCAGGACGTGCGCCGGCTCGCGGTCGAGCTGCGGCCGAAGGCGCTCGACGACTTCGGGCTCATGCCGGCGCTCGAGCGGCTCGCCTCGACCTTCTCCGAGCAGACGGGGATCGAGGTCGACCTGGAGGCGGCGTTGCCGGAGGAGCGGCTGCCGGCGCCGGTCGAGACAGCGCTGTACCGGATCGTGCAGGAGTCGCTCACGAACGTCGTGAAGCACGCGCGCGCGCACCGCGTCAGCATCCTCATCACGCGCCGCGGCGACGCGGTCGCGGCAGTCGTCGAGGACGACGGTCGCGGCTTCGACCCCGACGAGACGCGCGAGGGAGGCGTCGGCCTGCTCGGTATGCGCGAGCGGCTCGCGCTGCTCGGCGGCCGGCTCGACGTCGAGTCGCGTCCGGGCGGCGGGACGACGCTCGCGGTCGAGGTGCCTCTCCGGTGAGCGTGCGCATCCTGATCGTGGACGACCACGCCGTCGTCCGCTCCGGCATCCGCCTCCTGCTCGCGGCCGAGGACGACCTCGAGCCGGTCGGCGAGGCGGGGACTGCGCGCGAGGCGATCTTCGCGGCGCGCTCGCTCAAGCCGGACGTCGTGCTGATGGACGTCGTCATGCCGGACGGCAACGGGCTCGACGCGATCCCGACCCTGCTGCACGAGCACCCCGACCTGAAGGTGCTGATGCTGTCGATGCAGGACGACCCGCAGTACGTGCGGCAGGCGTTCGCCGCCGGCGCGAGCGGCTACGTGCTGAAGGAGGCGGCCGACACGGAGGTCGTCGCGGCGGTGCGCGAGGTCGCGCGCGGTGGGCGCTACGTGCATCCCGAGCTCGGCGCGCGGCTCGTCGCGGCCGAGACGGAGGAGAAGCGCCGCGCGGAGGAGGATCCGCTGTCCGAGCGCGAGCGCGAGGTGCTACGGCTGCTCGCTCTGGGGCACACGAACCAGGAGATCGCGAAGCAGCTCTACATCTCGGTGCGCACGGCCGAGACGCACCGCGCGCACATCATGCAGAAGCTCCGGCTCGGCAGCCGCGCCGAGCTCGTCCGTTACGCGCTCGCGCACGGGCTCCTCGAGGACGCGTAGCCGGAACGACCGAGAGCCGCCTCGCGGCGGCTCTCGACCGACGGATGCGGATCGCGTCAGACGCCCGGGACTGTCTTGGGCTTTGCGATCCGCTGGGAGAAGCCCTTCGCCGGCGACTCCTGGTTGCGGAGCGCACCGCCGATCGCAAGGACTCCGAACCCGATCCCGGCGAGCAGGAGCGCGACGCCGACAACGATCCCGAACAGCGCCAGCTGCTCGGCCATGTAGGCCGTGTTGAGCGCGGTCGTCAGCGCGGTCTCCGTCACCCACAGGTTGCGGGCGCCGTTCGCGACGGGCTGCTTCGTCGCCGCGTCGATCACCGCGTACTTCTCGACGCTCGTGCCGCCCTGGCCGTCGGTGAACTTGGCCGGCGTGCCGTCCTTCGCCACGAAGCGGCCCATCTGTGCGTAGGTCAGCCCGTGCGAGGACTCGAGCGTGTGGACGCGCATCATCTTCGCGAATGCGCGCGCCTCGGCGCCCGTGTTCACGAGATGATTCGAATACTTCGCCGGCACCGTCGGGTCCGTCTTCGCATCGCCGAAGCTGATCTGCTCGGCGGCGAGGTTCGTCCGCACGGTGTCGCGGCCGTTGACGCCCATCACGATCGCGGTGACGCCGAACGCGATCAGGACGACGGAGGCGATGAGCCCTCCGATTTCGAATACCTTGCGCATCGTCTTCTCCCTTCCGTCGCTTCTTGTCGTGGCTCAGTGTCGGCGGGTCGAACGGAAGGGCCATCCGTGCGGGCGCGGAAGTCGCTTGCGGGATTTCCGCAGGCCGCGCACGTTCCGTGCCGCCGCTGCCCGTCGCGAACCTGATCCGCGGCGGCTCGTGAACGTGCGCTCAACATCTAGAGCAGGCCGTCGCCGACGAAGCGGCCAGGGCCGGTCGCGCCCGGCGGGACGGCGAAGATCGCGCTGCCGGTGTGCGCGATGTACTCGTTGAGCGCGTCGTTCTGCGCGAGGCGGCGCTGCAGCGGGACGAACTGCGTGCGCGGGTCGCGCTGGAAGGCGATGAAGAAGAGGCCGGCGTCGAGTTGGCCGAGGCGGTCGTCGACGCCGTCGGTGAACGAGTAGCCGCGGCGCAGGATGCGCAGGTCGGACTTCGCGAGGCGCACGTGCGAGTCGACGGGCAGCGCGGGGGCGTGCACCGGGTCGAACTCGCGCTCGCCGTCGAGCGGCGCACCCGACGTCTTGCGGCGCCCGATCGTGCGTTCCTGGTCGTCGAGCGTGGCACGGTCCCAGACCTCGATCAGCATGCGGATGCGACGCGAGACGAGGTACGTGCCGTTGCGCATCCAGGCCGGCTCGTCCCGGTCGCCGACCCACACGAACCGCCGCAGCGCGTCCTCGTCCTCGAGCTTGATGTTGTTCGTCCCGTCCTTGAAGCCCATGAGGTTGCGCGGCGTGTCCTGGGCGCGGCTCGTGCTCGACGTGCGGCCGAACCCGAGCTGCGACCAGCGCATGTAGACGATCCCGCGGCCGATGCGCGCGAGGTTGCGCACCGCGTGGAACGCAACCTGCGGGTCGTCGGCGCACGCCTGCACGGCGATGTCGCCGCCCGAGCGCGCCGCCTGCAGCGAGTCGCCGGCGAACGGCGGCAGGTCGATGAGCGCCGCCGGCCGCTTCGACGCAAGCCCCAATCGGTCGTCGAAGAGCGTCGGCCCGAACCCGAACGTGACCGTGAGGCGCGCCGGCGTCAGGCCGAGCGCCTCGCCCGTGTCGTCGGGCGGCAGCGCAGCGGTGCCGTTCACCGGGCCGGCGGCGCGGCCGACGCACATGCGCGCGGAGGCCTCCGTCCACGCGCGCATGAGGTCGCGCAGCTCGCTCCGGCTCGTCGTCGCGACGTCGAACGACGCGAAGTGGAGCCGGTCCTGCGCGGGCGTCGTGATGCCGCTCTGCACCGGCGCGTAGAACGGGACGGTGTCGTCGTGCCCGTCGCCCTCGAGCGCCTTCGCGAGCCCGGTGCCGCCTGCGGCGAGCCCCGCCGCGGACACGCCGGCGAGCCCGAGCAGCCGACGGCGTGTGACCCGCGTCATCCCTGTGCGACGACGATCCCGCCGACCGACGACAGCGGCTCGGCGAGCGCGTCGATCGCGCGGCTGAGCGCGCGCGTGTCGGGCTTTTCGAGCGTCGTGTACGACGCGAACTGGTTGCCGTCGCGGTAGGGCGTAAGCGCCTCGTCGACAGCGGCGAAGCGCGCGTCGATCCGCTCCGCGAGCGCGGCGCGCTTCGCCGCCAGCAGCGGGCGCACGGCGTCGAACGCGGCGCGCGCGCCCTCGACGTTCGCCTTGAAGTCGTCGAGGTCGGTGTGCGAGTAGCGCTCCTCCTCGCCCGTGATCTTCGACTTCGACACCTCGCCGAGCAGCTCGACCGCGCCGTTCGCGATCTGCGCAGGCTCGAGCTCGACGCCCTTTGCCTTGCGCTGCAACGACTCGACGTCGGCGACGAGCTTGTCGGCGACAGGACTCATGCCGGCCGTGTTGCCGCGCACCCACAGCTGCCGCTCGATCACGTGGAAGCCGCCCCAGCTCTTCGCAGGGACGTCGCCGGCACGCGCGTCGATCGCGGGGTCGAGGCCGCCGAAGCTCTCGGCGATCGGCTCGATGCGCTCGTACGGCACGCGCGCGGGGACGTAGAGCTCTTTCGCCTGCTCGACGTCGCCGGCCTTCACGGCCGCCGCGAACGCCTCTGTGCGGTCGACGAGCAGCGCCGTCTGCGCGTCGACGTAGGCGAGGTAGCGGTCGACGGCCGCCGACGCCTGCTTCGACGCGGAGCCGGCGCCGCCGCCGGCGACGACGAGCTCGCCGCGCTCGGTCGCGTCGCCGCCCGGGCAGTACGTCGTGTACGTCCCGTTCTTCAGTGTCAGCGAGAACTTCCCGGACAGCCCGGGCGCGAGGTTCTCGACCTCGCCGAGGATTCGGTCGCCCTCGAGGATCTCGAACTCGCTCACCGCGTCGGCGCCGTCGTTCGTGACCTCGAACGTCGTCGGCCCCGCCTGCAGGTCGAGGCTCGCGGGGCAGCCCGAGTCGGTCAGCGTCACCTTCACCGTGCGACCCTCGCCCGACGACGAGGAGGAGCCGGAGGACGAGCCGTCGCCGCCGCAGCCGGCGACGAGGAACAGCGTCACGAGCGCGGCCGCAGCGCCGACCGCCCCGGCCGCGGCGTGCCTCGGCCGCAGCCGCCACGTGCGCGGCCACAGGACGACCGCCAGCATCGGGATGGCGTAGATGAGGTAGCCGCCGAGCTCGCCGACCGTGGGCCGGCTCTGGAAGCCGAGCATCCCGGTGAGGAGCGCCGAGCGCACCGTGCCGGGCTCGACGAGCCAGCGCAGGTCGAGCGCCTGCTGCTGCAGCCCGTTGAACCAGCCCGCCTCGTGCGCCGTGTGCAGCGACGTCGCGACGAGGCCGGCTGCGACGAGCACCAGGACGATGCCGGTCGCGCGGAAGAAGCGCGAGAGGTTGATGCGCACGCCGCCGCGGTAGATCCCGTAGCCGATCGCGCAGGCGACCGCAACGCCGAGCACCGCGCCGGCGCCCGCGGCGGCCGGATCGGTCGAGGCGTCGAAGGCCGCGATGAGGAACACGGCCGTCTCGAAGCCCTCGCGGATGACGGCGAAGAAGGCCATGCCGACGAGCGCGATCGCCGAGCCGCTCGCGAGCGCAGCGCCGGCCTGGGTCGTCAACGTCCGCTTCAGGTCGTGCGCGTGACGGCGCATCCAGAGCACCATCCACGTGACCGCGACGACGGCGACGGCGCCGACGATCGTCTCGAGGCCTTCCTGCTCCTTCTGGGGGAGAGACTTGCTCGCTAGCTCGAGCGCCACGCCGCCCGCGGCGCAGATCGCGATCGCCGCGCCGACGCCGACCCACATCCAGCGCAGCGCGTCCAGGCGGCGTTGCGCCTTGAGGAAGGCGGCCACGATCCCGACGATGAGGGCTGCTTCGAGCCCCTCGCGCAGCCCGATCACGAACGTCGGCAGCACGTCTCTCCTCTCTTGTAAGGGATGCCTTACATCCGTCGTCAGGGGTACCGTAGCGATTCGTGATGAGCGGCGCAGCGGAACAGGTCGGGGTCTGGCTCGCCTCGCGCAGGCGGCTCCTGCAGGCCGGGCTCGGCGGGCTCGTCGCCCTGGCGGCGCCGCGGGCGGAGGCCGCCGGGAAGCAGACGCTGCTCACGGGCGTGGCGCTCGAGACGGGAGGCCCCGCCTTCGCGGGCGACACGGATCGCCTCGCGACGGTGAGCCCGGTCGGCGGCAGGCGCCGCGTGCGCCTGAGCTTCGAGCTGGCGCGGCGCGCCGAGATCTCCGTCGACCTCCTGCGGACGGGTCAGGGCGTCGCCTCCGAGCAGCCGCTCAACTCGGGGCAGGTCGGCGTGACGAACCGGCGGCTGACCCTCGCTGCGGGAGCGCACACGGTCGACTGGGAGCTGCCGGCGTCGCTGCCGCCGCGCACCTACGTGCTGGTCGTCACCGCGCAGGAGCTCGCGCGCGGGCTGCGCCGTCCGCTGCCGTCGGTGCCGCGGCGCGCGGTCGTCCGGGTGCTCGGCGTCGACGCCGGCTTCACGAAGCGCAGCGCCGCGCCCGGCGAGCAGGCGAACCTCGTCGTCCGCACCGACGCGAAGTCGATCACCGCGAACGTCGTCCGCTGCGGCCCCGAGGCGGAGCCGACGTACGCGAACAACGAGCTGAAGGGCGTCGCGGTCACGCTGCCGGCCACGACGGACTGGACGAATCACCGCGACACCTCGTCCGCGCTGAAGATCCCGGTGAACGAGGACTGGCCGTCGGGCATCTACGCCGTGCGGCTCGACACAGACGACGGGCGCACCGGCTTCGCGCCGATCGTCGTGCGGCCGCCCGAGCCGCGGCAGCGCGTCGCCGTCGTCGTGCCGACGACGACGTGGCACGCGTACAACTTCTACGACGCCGACGGCGACGGCTGGGGCGACACGTGGTATGCGCGCTGGTCGACGAAGGACACCGACCTGACGCGGCCGCACGCGAACCGCGGCGTCCCGTACCGCTTCCGAAGCTACGAGCTGATGTTCCACCACTGGCTCGCCCAGAACGGCAAGGAGGTCGACTGCTACGCCGACGAGGATCTCGAGCGCTACCCCGGCGGCGCGGCCGCGCTGCGCACGGCGTACGACCTGCTCGTCTTCGCGGGGCACACCGAGTACGTCACGGCGCAGCTCTACGACACCGTCACAGCGTTCCGCGACCGCGGCGGGAACCTGATGTTCCTCTCGGCGAACAACTTCTTCCGGCGCGTCGACCGCCGCGGGGGGTCGGTGCGGCTCGTCGACGAGTGGCGCACGCTCGGGCGGCCCGAGGCGGCGCTGTGCGGCGTGCAGTACATCGCCGGCGACCGCGGCGAGCGGCACGCGCCGTTCGTCGTCACCGGAGCCGACGCCGCGCCGTGGGCGTTCGTGGGCACCGGCCTCGCGAACGGCAGCGCGTTCGGGCTCTACGGGATCGAGATCGACGCGCGCTCGCCCGCGTCGCCGCCGGGGACGACGGTGCTCGCGACGATCCCGGACCTGTTCGGCCCCGGCCGCTCGGCCGAGATGACGTACTACGAGCACCCGAGCGGCGCGCGGGTCTTCTCCGCGGGCGCGCTCAACTTCGGCGGCCAGGTCATGCTCTGGGCCGAGACGAAGCGGCTGCTGCTGAACGTCTGGGCGCGGCTGACCGAGCCGCGCTAGGGCCGCTCGAACGGCGGCGGGCGCACGTCGCGGACGCACGACGTGTCGAGGCCGCGCGCCGAGCCGCGCTCGACGAAGCGCGCCACGACCGCCGGCAGGCAACCGGTCGAGATGACGCCGTGGCCCGCGGTCGGGACGACGACGAGACGGCCGTTCGGGAACGCGGTGCGCCAGCCGCGCAGGTTCGCGGGCGGGTCGCGCGGGTCGGCCCCGCCCGCGAGCAACAGCACCGGCACGGGCGTGTGCGGCGGCGCCTCCGAGCCACGCGGGACGACGCCCTTCGGCACGCCCCGGCACACCTGTCGTAGCAGCCGTGCGCGGTCGCGGTTCGCGTGCGCGAGGAAGCCCGAGCCGGCGGCCGTGCCGTAGCCCGCCCACGGCTCGCCGCAGAGGATCGTCCACACCATCGCGAGCCGCCAGCGCGCGTCGAGGTCGAGGCCGACCTGCCGCACGAACTCCTGTGCGAGCCGGTCGTAGCGGCCGGCGACGGCCTCGTGCAGGACGACCGGGATCGTCGCCGCCGGGAGCGGGTCGGTCAGCAGCGCCTCGACGGTACGCGCGACGTCGTCGGACGTGAGCAGGAAGGGCCGCTGATCGGGGATCGTGACGCGCCGCGGCGGCCGTGCGAGCAGCGTCGCCAGGTCGCGCTCCGGCCTCGAGCATGCGCGTTCTGCGCGGCAGCGCGCGAAGAGCGCCGACAGCGCGCGTTGCGCGTTCGCGGACGAACGCGCGTAGACCGGCACGCCGAGGAGCGTTGTGCTGTCGAGCGTCAGCGTCCGCACGGAGCCCGGGTGCCGCTGCAGGAAGACCTGCGCCGCGGTGCCGCCGTACGAGCTGCCGTAGACGTCGATGCGCCCGTAGCCGAGCGCACGGCGCACACGCTCTATGTCGTCGGCCGCGACGGCCGTCGTGTACGAGCCGGCCTGCGGGAAGCGGGCGAAGCACCGCCGCAGATACGCGGCGACCTCCGCCTCGTCCGTCGCGCGCACGCGCGCCGCGTGGCACGCGAGCCGGTGCGAGCCGCCGGTGCCGCGCTGGTCGACGAGCACGACGTCGCGCCGGGCCAGCGTCCGCGCGAAGGTCTCGTTCACGCGGTCGGCCGCCTCGCTCGCCGCGCCGCCCGGCCCGCCCTCGAGGTAGAACAGCGCGCCGCGCGCCGGCTGCTCGGTCGCGGGTATGGCGACGACGCGGAGCGAGATGGTTCTCCCGCCGCGACGCTCGGGGACCGAGACCCGCCCACACTCCGCGCGGACGGCGCCGACCGTGCAGGGCGAGAACCCGGGCTGCCACGGCTCGTGATCGAGCGCGTTCCGGATTGCGACGGCGCCCGCGCCGATCGCCGCCACCGCGCCGGTGACGGCGAGCGTGCGGCCGAGGCGGCGCGGCCGGCGCTCGCGCCGCGACTCGCCGTAGCGGTCGACCCAGTCGCTCAGACGTGCGTCTCGCCGGCGGGCTCGGTCGACTCCGTCGCGGCGCTCGCGTGGATCAGGTTGCGGATCTCGCGCACCGCGACCGAGAGCTGCGCGAGGTCGACGAGGCCGCTGTTGCGGATGTCCGAGAGCACGCTCAACCAGCGGTCGACCGCGTCGCCCTGCTGCGCGAGCCACGCGTCGAGCCGCTCGCGCGGCGCCCGGCCGTTGGCGCCTGCGCGCAGCACCTCCGCGGTCAGCGCGGCCTGCTCGGCGTAGAGGTCGTCGCGCAGCGCCGCGCGTGCCATCGCCTGCCAGCGCGTGTCGCGCGGCAGGGCGACGATGCGGTCGCGGAGCCACGCGAGCTCGAGGCGCGCTCCGAGCGCGAAGTACACGCCGGCGACGGACGGCACGTCGAGCTCCGCGTCGTCCGCGATCTCGGCGAGGGACGCCGACGGGACGAGCGCCTCCGCGTGGGCGACGCGCGCGGCGAGCGGCTCCGGCACACCCGCGTCGACGAGCTTCGTGCAGAGCTCGTGAGCGGCCGCCGCCTCGACGGGTCCGAGCAGGTCCGGCACGCAGCCGGCGAGCGCGCCCGTGGCCGTCGCGTACGCGTCGATCGCCTGGCCGACGTCGATCGGGCGGCGCCGGGTCCGGAGCAGCCAGCGCGTCGTGCGCTCGAGGAGGATGCGCGCCTTGAGCGCCATCGCGGTCTGCGTCGCCGACGACACGCGTCCGTCGAGCGCCTCGATCTCCGCCCAGAGGTCGCGCAGGCCGAACAGCTCGCGCGCGGCCGTGTACGCGCGCGCGACGTCGGCCGCGCCGGCGCCCGTCTCGTCGCGGAGCCGGAAGACGAACGTCGTGCCGGCATGGTTCACGAGGTCGTTGACGACGCGCGAGACGATGATCTCGCGGCGCAGCGGATGCCGTCCGAGCTGCTCGCCGAAGCGCTCGACGAGCCGGTCCGGGAAGTACGCCTCCAGCTCGCCCGCGAAGATCGGGTCCTCGGGCAGGTCGGACGCCAGCAGCTCCTGCGCGAGCGAGATCTTCGTGTACGACAGGAGAATCGCCAGCTCGGGCGTCGTGAGCGCCTCGCCCGCAGAGGTGCGCTCGGTGAGCTCGTCGGTCGTCGGCAGCGCCTCGAGCTCGCGGTTGAGGATCCCCGACTGCTCGAGGTTGCGGACGTAGCGCTCGTGCACCTCCGCCATCGACACGGCCTGCGCCGCGGACGTGTAGATCGCGCGCGCCTGCTCGTAGTTGTCGCGCAGCACGAGTGCGGCCACGTCCTCGGTCATGTCGGCGAGGAGCGCATTGCGCTGCTTCTGCGTCAGGTCCCCGTCGGCGACGATCGCGTCGAGCAGGATCTTGAGGTTCACCTCGTGGTCCGAGCAGTCCACGCCGGCCGAGTTGTCGATCGCGTCCATGAAGATCCGTCCGCCGCTCCGCGCGTACGCGATGCGGCCTCGCTGCGTGAAGCCGAGGTTGCCGCCCTCGCCGACGACGCGGGCGCGCAGCTCCTCCGCGTCGACGCGCACGGCGTCGTTCGTCTTGTCGCCGACCTCCGCGTGCCGCTCGCGCTTCGCCTTGACGTACGTGCCGATGCCACCGTTCCAGAGCAGGTCGACCGGCGCGCGCAGCAGCGCGCGGATGAGCTCGCTCGGCGTCAGCGTCTCGGCCGTGACGTCGAGCGCGGCGCGCACCTCCGGCGAGAGCGCGATCGACTTCGCGGTGCGCGGGAACACACCGCCGCCGGGCGAGATCAGCTTCGGGTCGTAGTCGGCCCACGACGAGCCGGGCAGCGCGAACAGGCGCGCACGCTCCGCATAGCTCCGCTCGGGGTCCGGATCCGGGTCGAGGAAGACGTGCCGGTGGTCGAACGCGCCGACAAGCTTCAGCCGGCGCGAGAGCAGCATCCCGTTGCCGAACACGTCGCCCGACATGTCGCCGACGCCGACCGCGGTGAAGTCGGCGTTCTCGATGTCGGCGCCGAGCTCGCGGAAGTGGCGCTTGACCGACTCCCACGCGCCGCGACCCGTGATGCCCATCGCCTTGTGGTCGTAGCCCGCCGAGCCGCCGGACGCGAACGCGTCGCCGAGCCAGAAGCCGTACTCGTCCGCGATCGCGTTCGCCGTGTCGGAGAACGTCGCCGTGCCCTTGTCGGCGGCGACGACGAGGTACGGGTCGTCTGCGTCGTGCCGCACCACGTCCCGCGGCGGCACGACCTCGCCGCCGACGATCGTGTCCGTCACGTCGAGCAGGCCGCGCATGAACGTGCGGTAGCACTCGACGACCTCGGCGAGCAGCGCCTCGCGGCCGCCGGCCGCCGGCGGCTGCTTCACGACGAAGCCGCCCTTTGCTCCGACCGGGACGATGACGGCGTTCTTGACCGTCTGCGCCTTCATCAGGCCGAGCACCTCGGTGCGGAAGTCCTCGCGCCGGTCCGACCACCGGATGCCGCCGCGCGCGACGCGGCCGCCGCGCAGGTGCACGGCCTCGACGCGCGGCGCGTAGACCCACACCTCGACGAGCGGCCGCGGCTCCGGCAGGTCGGGGATCAGCTCCGGGTCGAGCTTGAGCGCGAGGTACGGCTTCGCCTCGCCGGCCTCGTCCGCCTGGAAGTAGTTCGTGCGCAGCACCGCGCGAACGACGCGCAGGAAGCTGCGCAGGATGCGGTCCTGGTCGAGGCTCTCGACCGCGTCGATCGACCGCTCGAGCTGGCGGTCGAGCGCGCCTGCCTCGACCTCCGCGCTCTCGGCGCGGCCAGGGTCGTGCCGCAGGCGGAAGAGCTCGACGAGCCCGCGTGCGATCGGTGCGTGCGCGGCGAGCGTGTCCTCCATGTAGCTCTGGCTGAACGTGCTGCCGGCCTGGCGCAGGTACTTCGCGATCGCGCGCAGCACGCCGATCTCGCGTGCCGTCAGGCGCGCGGAGAGCACGAGGCGGTTGAACCCGTCGGCCTCGCTCTGCCCGCGCCACGCTCGCGCGAACGCGTCCTGGAAGATCTCGCGCACCCCGTCGGCCTGGAACTCCGGGCCCTCGTTGTGGCGCAGGCCGAAGTCGTAGATCCAGACGGGCGCCTCGCCGCGCGGCGTCACCTCGTACGGCCGCTCGTCGGTGACCATCACGCCCATGTCCTCGAGCAGCGGCAGCACGTCCGACAGGAGCAGCGGGCTGCCGGTGCGGACGAGCTTGAACGCGAGCTGGTCGACGGCCGAGAGGTGGGGGAGGTACAGGCTCATGCCGAGGTCGCCGGCCGGGTCGAGCCGCTCGATCCGCCCGACGTCGTGGACGGCGTGCCGCGCGGGGAAGTCCTCGCGGTAGGCGGGCGGGAAGGCGTCCGCGTAGCGCTCGAAGAGCGGCGCCGCGCGCTCCTCCCCGAGCTGCGCCACGAGCGCGTCGCGCAGGTCGTCGGTCCATTCGCGCGTCGACTCGGCGAGCCGCGCCTCGACCGCGGCGAGGTCGACGTCCGGGATCGCGCCGCCCTCGACGCGCACGACGAAGTGCAACCGTGCGAGCACCGACTCCGAAACGCGCGTCCCGTAGTCCTCGGTGTGCCCGCCGAACGCGTCCTCGAGGATCGCCTGCACACGCCGGCGGTTGTCGGTGTTGAACCGGTCGCGCGGGAGGTAGACGAGACACGAGAGGAAGCGGTCGAACGGGTCGCGCCGCACGAACAGGCGCACGCGCCGCCGCTCGCCGAGGTGGAGGATCCCGAGCGCGGTCTCGAACAGGTCGTCCTCCGAGATGGGGAACAGCTCGTCGCGCGGGTACGTCTCGACGATCTCGACAAGCGCCTTGTGGTCGTGGCTCCCCTTCGGCAGGCCGGAGCGCTCGACGACGCCCTGGGCCTTCCGGCGCACGACCGGGATCTCCCACGGGTTCGCCGCGTAGGCGTGGTGCGTGTAGAGGCCGAGGAAGCGGCACTCGCCGCACACCTCCCCGTCCGGGCCGAAGCGCTTCACGCCGATGTAGTCGAGGTACGACGGCCGGTGCACCGTCGCGCGCGAGTTCGCCTTCGTGAGCGTGACGAGGTTCTTGCGGCGCGCAAGGCGACGCACGGACGGCGGCAGCTTCCCGAAGCTCGCCGACACGGGCGCGCTCCCCTCGTTGCGGAGGATCCCGAGCCCGGATCCCGGCTCCGCGCGCAGCACGTCGTCGCCGTCCTCGTCGACGATCGCGTAGTCGCGGTAGCCGAGGAACGTGAAGTTGCCGTCGCGCAGCCAGAGCAGGAGGTCGCGCACCTCGTTCGCCTCGACGGCGTCGACCGGGACCGAGCCGGCGGCGAGCTCGTCCCCGAGCGCGAGGGCCTTGTCGGTCATCGCGGGCCAGTCCTCGACTGCCGCACGCACGTCGCCGAGCACGCGCACGAGGTCCGCGCGCAGCGACTCGAGCGCGGCCGGGTCGGTCTGGCGGTCGATCTCGAGGTGGATCAGCGACTCGGGCGCGCCCTCGCCGACCGAGAGCAGGCGGCCGTCCTCGTCGCGGTGGACGGTGAGGATGGGGCGGACGCCGAGGTGGATGCCGTGCCCGTGCCGCGTCACCTCCATCGAGACGGAGTCGACGAGAAACGGCATGTCGTCGACGACGGTCTGCACCACGGTGTGCGGCGACTCCCAGCCGTGCTCCTCCGCGCTCGGCGTGTACACGTGCACCTTGGTCTCGCCTGGCCGGCGCACGGCCGCGAGCTGCCGGTGCGCGAGCGCCGCGCCGGCCACATCGACGTCGCTGCGGCCCGCGAGCTCCTCCGGCGCGACGTGCGCGTAGTACGCCCGTACGAACCGCTCGACGTCCTCGGCGTCCGCGCCGGCATGCTCGCGAGCCCGCGCGACGGCCGCCTCGAGGACCGCCGTCTTCGCCTCGACTGTCTCCGTCGCCACTCGAAGCCTCCTCGACGCCCCAAGTATGAAGCCTCGGGAGCGTCCTGCGATCATCGACTTGGATGCTGCTGGAGGAGGTCGCACGCACTTCGACCGCGGTCGCGGCGACGCCGTCTCGGCTCGCGAAGGTCGACGCCCTCGCCGCGTGCCTGCGGCAGGCCGGGCCGGACGAGGTGCCCATTGCGGTCGCGTACCTGTCGGGCGAGCTGCCGCACGCGACGATCGGCGTGGGGTGGGCGGCGCTGCGCGAGCTGCCGCCGCCAGCGGCCGCGTCGGCGCTCACGCTGCTCGAGGTCGACGCGGCGCTGCGCCGAATCGGCGAGACGACCGGCGCAGGGTCGCAGGCGAGGCGGCGCGAGCTCGTCGCCGACCTCTTCGGTCGCGCGACCGCGGCGGAGCAGGAGTTCCTGAGCGCGCTCCTGCTCGGCGGGCTGCGCCAGGGCGCGCTCGAGGGCGTGATGACCGACGCGGTCGCGCGAGCGACGGGCGTCCCGCTCGCGGGGGTGCGGCGCGCGTCGATGCTCTGCGGCGACCTCGGCGCGGTCGCCGCAGCCGCCATGGCGGGCGGCGCGGCGGGGCTGGCGTCGTTCCGGCTCGACGTCCTGCGGCCGCTGCAGCCCATGCTCGCGCATTCGGCCGAGGACGTCGGCGCGGCGCTCGAGCGGTTCACGCCCGCGGCGGTCGAGTGGAAGCTCGACGGCGCGCGCATCCAGGTGCACCGGCTCGGCGACGAGGTGCGCGTGTTCACGCGCAACCTCGCGGACATGACCGCCCGCGTGCCGGAGATCGTCGAGGCCGTGCGATCGCTGCCGGCGCGCTCCCTCGTGCTCGACGGGGAAGCGCTCGCGCTCGCCGACGACGGCCGGCCGCACGCGTTCCAGGTCTCGATGAGCCGCTTCGGCAGCCGCCGCGAGCGGCCCACGCGGCTGTCCGGGTTCTTCTTCGACGTCCTGCACCGCGACGGCGAGGACCTCCTCGACCGGCCCGCGCGCGAGCGATTCGCCGCGCTCGACGAGCTCGTGCCGGCGGAGCTCCGCATCCCACGCGTCGAAGTCGTCGACGCGGAGGCGGCCGAGCGCGTGCTCGAGGACGCGCTCGCGCACGGGCACGAGGGCGTGATGGTGAAGTCGCTCGACGCGCCGTACGAGGCCGGCCGGCGCGGCGGCGGATGGGTGAAGGTGAAGCGCGCGCACACGCTCGACCTCGTCGTGCTCGCAGCGGAGTGGGGGCACGGGCGGCGCCGCGGCAAGCTCAGCAACCTCCACCTCGGCGCGCGCGACCCCGCGACGGGCGGGTTCGTCATGCTCGGCAAGACGTTCAAGGGCATGACGGACGCGATGCTCGCGTGGCAGACCGGGCGGCTCCTCGAGCTGGAGGAGCGGCGCGACGGGCACACGGTCTACGTCCGGCCGGAGCTCGTCGTCGAGATCGCCTTCGACGGCGTGCAGGCGAGCACGCGCTACCCGGGCGGGGTGGCGCTCCGGTTCGCGCGCGTGAAGGGCTACCGCGAGGACAAGCGCGCGGACGAGGCCGACACGATCGACGCGGTGCGCGGCGCCGCGGCTTAGCTAGGGCGCGGCGCAGCCGGCCTCGGCCGGCTTCACCCACACCGCGGCCTTCGAGCCCTTCCGCCCGGTGGCGCGGATCTCGCGGACGCCGTCGCACCAGTCGGCGGCCGCCGCGAAGCGAACGCGGAAGGTCCCGGTCCGCGTCGCCACCACGTGTCGCACCAGCGTCCCCTGACGGCCGACGGCCGTGACCTTGACGCCTTCGAGCGTCTTGAAGCCGCTGCCGCGGACGATCAGCGGCGAGGGCTCGGCGATGCGCAGGCGCGGCGTCTGCGTCGTCGGGACGACGAGCGCCGCCGCCGCGAGCGTGAGCGCGAGCCGGTTCACGCAGCGAGTATGCCCGCTCGGGGCCGGTGATATGCGCCCGCTCGGACGGTGATATCACCTGGTTTTCCAGGCTGTTGTAGGATCGGCGCGCTCGTGGGTCGAGGAACCGATACGACTTACCGAGTCCGCCGGTCGAACTGCGGCGACGGTGGGCCAGTGCGCCGTCCGCGAGGGGGAGGGCAGTACCGCCGGGCGTGCGGCGGCCGCCTCTCGGATGCGCAGCCTCACGAAGAGGGGAGCGGGAATGTTCCGACCGAAGCGCCTCGCCCTTGCGGCGGCGGTGTTCCTGACCATCAACACGGCGATCGTGGTCGCGACCCTCGTCGGGTCGCGCGCCGCGCCGAGCGCGCCCGTGGCCGGCAACGGCGAGTTGCCGCGCCTGATCTCGCAGTACGAGCAGACCGTCCAGGGGTACGCGGACGACCAGGAGGGGCCCGCGTCGGCCGCCGACGCTGAGTTCCAGCACCTCGCATATCCGTCGGACACCGTGTCGCTCGAGCAGATGGCGACGGCGCGCGAGTCCTTCGCGAAGGCGAGCAAGCGGCCGTTCAAGGGCAAGGCGAAGGCCGGGGAGTGGGCGTCGGTCGGCCCGAGCCGGGCGCTCTATCCGCTGACGCAGTTCCGCAACTCGGGCAACTACGTCCCGAACGAGTACGTCGCCGGCGGCCGCACGACCTCGATCGCGATCCGGCCGAGCTGCGTCCCGGGCTCGTGCCGCGCGTGGATCACGCCGGCGGGCGGCGGCGTCTGGCGCACGAACGACATCCTCGCCGCGGACGCCAAGTGGACGTACCTCGGCGGCCCGCTCGGCATCAACGCGGCCGGGTTCGTCTACGTCGACCCGAACGACCCGGGCGAGAACACGATCTATGTCGGCACGGGCGAGGCGAACATCTGCGCCTCCGGCTGCGTCGCCGGCACGGGGCTGTACAAGTCCGTCAACGGCGGCAACACCTGGACGAGGCTGGGCCAGCCGGAGCTCTTCTCCGGCAAGGGCATCGGCTCGATCGTCGCGAAGCCCGGCGACTCGAACACGCTCTACGTCGGCACGACGACCGCGCTGCGCGGCATGTCGTCGGTCTGCTGCTCGGGCGTGACGCGGCCCGTGCCGGGCATCGCCAAGTGGGGCCTCTACAAGTCGACCGACGGCGGCGCGACGTGGTCGTTCATCCACAACGGCTCTGCGAACGTCGCCTCCTGCACGGGCGACGCGACGGAGTTCGCGAACCAGGGCGTCTGCTCACCGCGCGGCGTCCGGCAGGTGCTGCTCGACCCGTCCGACCCGAACATCGTCTACGCGTCGTCCTACGCGCGCGGAGTGTGGCGCTCGAACGACGCGGGGGCGACGTGGACGCAGATCAAGCCGTCGATCAACCCGGCGGTCATCCAGTCCCGCGCGGCTATCACCGTCACGACGCTGCCGAACGGCAAGACGCGCATGTACGTCCACGAGGGCAACAACAACACGCAGGGCCAGATCACGACCGCGAACTCGTCGCGGCTGTTCCGGAGCGACGACGTCGCGACGGGCGCGCCGGTCTTCACCGACCTGTCGAGCTCGAGCGCGGCCGATCCGGGGTGGGCGTTCCGCGGGCTGTGCGACCCGCAGTGCTGGTACGACATCTACGTCTACACGCCGCCGGGCCACCCGGACATGGTCTACGTCGTCGGCGACTACTTCTACAACGAGAACGTCGCCAACAAGCGGGCCGTGATCCTCTCGACCGACGCCGGCGTCAGCGGGACGGACATGACCTTCGACGGCACGGACCCGGTGCACCCGAACGGGATCCACCCCGACCAGCACTTCCTCGTCACGAACCCGAACAACCCGTTCCAGTTCATCGAGTCGGGAGACGGCGGCGTCATCCGCTCGAGCGGTGAGCTCGTCGACCGGTCGTCCTGGTGCGACAGCCGCCCGCTCAACGCGACCAACATGGCGCGCTGCAAGCAGATGCTCTCGGCGATCCCGTCGAAGCTCGACTCCGTGAACGACGGGCTGTCGACGCTGCAGTTCCAGAGCCTGTCCGTCAGCCCGCACGATTCCGGCGAGCTGCAGGGCGGCACGCAGGACAACGGCACCTGGGAGAACTACGGCAGCAGGGAGACGTGGACGAACACGATGATCGGCGACGGCGGCCAGTCCGGCTTCGACGTGTCGATCCCCGAGTTCCGGTTCCACACGTTCACCGGGCCGGCGCCGGACGTGAACTTCGACAACGGCGACATCGCCGACTGGATCTTTACCGGCGGACCGCTCGGCGGCGCTGCGAACCGGACGAGCGAATTCTACTCGCCCGTGATCAGCGATCCGGTCGTCAGCAAGTCGATGTTCACCGGCACTGGCCTGACTGCCTACCGGACGAAGACGGCAGGACTCGGGACGCGGACACTCGAGCAGGCGAACGCGATCTGCAACGAGTGGACGGGCACCGGCCCAGCCGCTGCATGCGGCGACTGGGCGCGGCTCGGCCCGACGCCGCTGACCGATCCCTCCTGGGGTGACCGCGGCGACACGCCGGGGCTGCCGACGATCGCGGTCGGCGCGATCGAGCGCACGAAGGCCGACACGTCGACGGCGTGGGCGGCGACGACGAGCGGACGCGTCTTCATCTCGAAGAACGTCGACGCGGAGCCCGCGTCGACGGTGACGTGGACGCGGATCGACGACGACTCGACGATCGACCCGGGCCGCTTCGTCTCGAGCATCTACGTCGACCCGGCGAACGGGAACCACGCGTGGATCTCGTACAGCGGGTTCGGCGTCAACACGCCCGGGACGCCCGGTCACGTGTTCGAGGTGACGTACAACCCGGCCACGAGCACCGCGACCTGGGCCGACCGGTCGTACGACATGCAGGACATCCCGGTCACGGACCTCGTCCGTGACGACACGACGGGCGACCTCTACGCGTCGAACGACTTCGGCGTCCTGAGGCTGGCCGCCGGCACGACGACGTGGACCCTGGCTGCGCCGGGGATGCCGAACGTCGAGGTCGCCGGCCTGACGGTAGTCCCGAGCGCACGGATCCTCTACGCCGCCACGCACGGGCTCGGCGCCTGGCGGCTGAACCTCGACTAGACAACGCGCACGCGCCGGGGAGGGCCGAGAGGCTCTCCCCGGCGCCTCGCTCTCAGACGCGGCAGTCGCCGCAGGCGCCGCGCAGGACCACGTCGTGGGCGACGACGTCGTAGCCCGTGCGCTCCTCGACCGCCGAGATCGCCTGCTCGAGGCGCGGGTCTTCGAACGCCTCGACCTTCCCGCAGCCGTCGCAGACGAGGTGATGGTGGTGCCCGAGCCCGTCGCGCACCGGCTCGAACCGCGCGACGCCGTCGCCCACGTCGACCCGCTGCACGAGGCCGTGCTCGGAGAGCGCCTCGAGTGCGCGGTACACGCTCGCGAGGCCGACCGTGCCGAGCGCGTCGTGGATCTCCTGCGCACCGACGCAGCACGACTGCGCGTCGAGGTAGTCGATCACGGCCGAGCCGGCGGCGCCGATGCGGCGGCCGCCTCCCTTGAGGCGGGCGCGCGCCGCGGTCGACCACTCGGTTCCCACGTGGCGATCATAGACGAGAACCGTTATCGTCTACACCGATGAGAATCGTTCTCGCGTTCGGCTGCGTGCTCCTGCTCGCGGCGTGCGGGGGCTCCGGCGACGGCGACACGGCCGGCAAGCGCTCCGTCGTGGCGGCGTTCTACCCGCTCGCCTGGGCGGCCGAGCAGGTGGGCGGCTCGACGGTCGACGTGCAGAACCTGACGCCGCCCGGGTCGGAGCCGCACGACGTGGAGCTGACCCCGCGCGACGTCGAGCGCATCCAGAAGGCGGACGTCGTGCTCTACCTCTCGCACGGCTTCCAGCCCGCGGTCGAGCACGCGCTCGACGGCGCGCGCGGCGGGGTGGTCGACGCGTTCGCGGGCGAGCGGCTGCGCGAGGGGTCGGGCGACGACGGCGGCGAGGCCGACCCGCACGTGTGGCTCGACCCCGTGC
>JBKPLI010000200.1:0-10058 GCA_046731555.1 Actinomycetota bacterium
GGGGACGACATCGTCGTGCAGACGCGGCGCACGCTCGAGAACCTGCGCGCGTGCCTGGCCGCCGCGGGCTGCGGCTTGGAGGACGTGTTGAAGGTGACCGCGTTCCTGAACGACCTCGGCGACATGGCCGCGTACAACGAGGTCTACAAGGAGTTCTTCAGCGAGCCCTACCCGGCGCGCTCGACCGTGGGCGTGTCCCTTCCGGGCGGGTTGAGGGTCGAGATCGAGGCGGTTGCCCGGCGTCCGACGTGAGGTAGAGGTAATGGGAGGTAACTCGACCGCAAGGGTCCGAACCGGACAGTCCCCGCACGTATTGATCGCACCGAGCGAAGACTTCTCGAGCGCGTTGGCACCCGGACGATGAAGGCGCTCGTCTGGCACGGCGATCGCCGGATCGACTACGAGGACGCTCCCGAGCCGGAGGCCGGCGAGGCCGACGTCGTGCTCGACGTCGAGTTCGCCGGCATCTGCGGCTCCGACCTCCACGGCTATCGCGGCCATCCGGGCCCGCGCGTCCCGCCGCTCGTGCTCGGCCACGAGGCCGTGGGCCGCGTCGACGGCGAGCGGTACGTCCTCTACCCGCTCGCCGGCTGTGGCGACTGCACCCGCTGCGTCGCGGGCGAGGACAACCTCTGCGCGTCGTGGCGGCTGATCGGGATGCATCGCGCAGGCGTCTTCGCCGAGCGCGTGCTCGTCCCGAGGCGGTCGCTCGTCACCGTCCCCGACGGCCTCGATCCGCGACGCGCCGTTCTGACCGAGCCGCTCGCGTGCTGCGTCGGCGCGCTTGCCGCACACGACGTCCGCCCAGGCACGCGTGTCGTCGTCCTCGGGGCCGGCCCGATCGGGCTGCTCACGGTGTTCCTCGCCGCGCGCGCCGGCGCGACCGTGCGAGCCGTCGACCCCGTCCCGGAGCGGCTGGAGCTCGCGCGCCGCCTCGGCGCGACCGACTTTGACGGCCCGGCCGACCTCGCCGTCGACGCCGCGGGGTTCGCGCAGACCTGGCGCGACGCGGTCGATGCGGTTGCGAACGGCGGCGACGTGGTCGTGCTCGGCCTCGGCGACGCCGAGGCGACGTTCCCGATGGCGCTCGTCGTGCGCCGCGCGATCAACGTGCGCGGCCGCTTCGCCTACTCGCGCGCCGAGTTCGCCCGCGCGCTCGACATCCTCGCCGAGGGCGACCTCGACCTCGACTGGGTCACCGACGCGCGGCTCGCCGAGGGCGCGCGGGCGTTCGAGGACCTCGTCGAGCGTCCGGCGCGCTTCACGAAGATCCTGCTCACGCCGTGACGGCACGACGACGGGTGGCGGCCCGCAAGCCGCCGCCCCGGTCGAACGCGCGTCGTTGAGTCCCTGTGGGTTGCTCCACCCCCGCGTTCGCGGCCCGGCGGAGCTCCGGCGACTCCGAGCCGAGGACCCGGGCCACCTCTCTGCGGAACAGGGGCGGCAACGGGCTTTCGACTCGCGCGCATCTTCGTCGCGCCGTCCGTCCGCCGCGTCCCTCTACGGGGTGATCCGCGACTTGCCTCGTCCGGTCCGCCTCCCTATCGTCCGACGAAAGGCGCGTTGCGCCGCGTCGTCCTGGAGGCCGCAGTCCGTGGACGAACTCCGTCCGCCGTACCCGCTCATTCGCGACCGGCTGCACAACGGCCGCGTGATCCCGTTCCTCGGGGCCGGTGCGTCACTCGGCGGTCGCGTGGCCGGGGCGCTGTGGAGGTACGGCTCGCTCGACTATCTGCCGACCGCCGGCGACCTCGCCGAGCATCTCGCGGCGAAGACGCGATTCCCCGAGCAGGCGCCGCTCGACCTCACGACGGTCGCGCAGTACTTCGACGTCGTCGGCGGCCGCGACGCGCTGCAGGAGGAGCTGCACGGGATCTTCGACTGCGACTACCCGCTCACGCCGCTGCACGCGTACCTCGCCGAGGTCGACACGCCGCTCCTCATCGTCACGACGAACTACGACGACCTGATCGAGCGCGCGTTCGCGGATGCCGGGCGGCCGCTCGACGTCGTCACGCACACGACCGACCCGAGCCTCGGCGACAACCTGCTCTGGCTGCGCGCCGGCGAGGACGCGCCCGACGCGATCGTCCCGAACCAGCTGGAGGTCGACCTGACGACGACGTCGGTGCTCTACAAGATGCACGGCGCCGTCGACCGTGTGGACGCGACCCGCGACCAGTACGTGATCACCGAGGACGACTACGTCGACTTCCTCGCGCGCATGACGCGCAGCAGTGCGATCCCCGCCGCGTTCGCCGAGCAGTTCGAGCGGCGCCATTTCCTCTTCCTCGGCTACGGCCTCCGCGACTGGAACCTGCGTGTGATCCTCGGCCGGATCGAGCGCGACCTGCGGCTCAACCGGCCGCAGGGTCTCACGTCGTGGGCGGTCGTGCTCGCGCCGTCGCCGCTCGAGCGCCGGTTCTGGCAGGAGCGGAGGGTCGAGATGTTCGCGCTCACGATCGACGAGTTCGTGGCGGAGCTGCGCGCGGCGTGAGCGCCGCGGTCGACCCGCACGCGCGTCTATCGCCGTACAAGGGCCTGCAGCCGTTCGACGAGGGTGATGCCGCGTACTTCTTCGGGCGCGCGGCCGAGGCGCGGCTGATCGTCGCGAACCTCTTCGCGGCGCCGCTGACGCTGCTCTACGGCCCGACCGGCGTCGGCAAGAGCTCGCTGCTGCAGGCCGGCGTGATGCCGCAGTTGCACGCGCGCGACCACGTCGTCGCGGCGACCTTCCGCTCGTGGCAGGCGACCCGCGACCCGCTCGCGAGCATCCGCACCGCGCTCGCGGACGCGGCGCCCGAGGCGGTCGACGCCCGCGACGCGTCGCTCGCCGCCTTCGTCGAGGCGAGCGCCGCGCAGCTCGGACGGCGGGTGATGCTGATCCTCGACCAGTTCGAGGAGTACTTCCTCGCGCCGGCGGACGAGGCGTTCGACCGCGAGCTCGTCACTGCCGTCAACCGGCGGGACCTCCCGGTGAGCGTCGTGCTCTCGATCCGCGAGGACGCGCTCGCGGCGCTCGACCGCTACCAGGGCTCGATGCCGAGCCTGTTTCAGAACTACCTGCGCGTCGACCATCTCGACCGCGCGGGCGCGGAGGACGCGATCCGCAGGCCGCTCGGCGTGTTCAACGCCGAGCACGGCACCGATGTGCGCGTGGACGACGCGCTGGTCGCGGCCGCGCTCGACGAGCTCGAGCCCGGGCGCCTCGAGCTCGACCGGCCGTGGCAGCCGGCACCCGAGCGGCGCCGCGGCCTGATCGAGGCGCCGTACCTGCAGCTCGTCCTCGAGCGGTTGTGGGACGAGGAGCGCTCGGCCGGCTCGAGCGTGCTGCGCGCGGAGACGCTGCGGCGCGTCGGCGGCGCGGATCACATCGTGCGCACGTACCTGGACGAGCGGCTCGCCGCGCTCCCCCGGCGCGAGCAGGACGTCGCCGCGCGGATCTTCCGCTACCTCGTGACACCGTCGGGCACGAAGATCGCGCTGCGCGAGTCGGACCTCGCGGAGTGGGCGTCGGTGTCGTCGCGCGTGTTGGGCCCCGCGCTCGAGTCGCTCGCGCGGGACGGTTGGCTGCTCCGCCGCGTCACGCCGCAAGCGAGCGGCGGCGCGCCGCGGTACGAGATCGTGCACGACTACCTCGCGCCCGCGGTGCTGCGCTGGCGCGACACGTACCTGCGCGCGCGGGGACGCCGCCGGCGGCGGCGCGTCCTGATCGCGGCGGCGGCGGCCGTGCTCGCGCTCGCCGGTGCCGGGTTCGCGGTGCTCGTCTCCCGGCTCGGCGCCGAGCGGGACAAGGTCGCCAAGGCACAGGCGAACCTGAGCCGCGTCGTGCCGAACGTCGGCGTGCTGCGCCTGAGGACGCCGTTCATGCGCGGCACCGACGTTCAGGCGGCGCAGTCGCTTCTGAGCGGCAACAACGTGTACCGAACGGCGTTCTATCCGCGCGGCCTCCTCGACGGGATCTTCGGCCCGGCGACGGCGAGTGCATCCGATCGGGCGCGCTACTGGCTCGGCTACCCCGACGAGCTCGTCTCGCCGACGTTCGACGATACGCTGCGCGCGTTCCTCGTCGGCGACAGGGAGCTGCCGGCCGCCTACCTCTCGCGCCGCGCCGCGCGGTTGCGCGCCGCCGGCGTCCGCCCGCGGCTCTCCACGACCACGGTCGGAGGCGTCGCGCCGAATCCGACGACGGTCACGACCGTCCCGACCGCGACGACGACCGACACGACCGAGACGACCGAGACGACCGACACGACGACCACCACCGAAAGCACGACCTCGACTGAGACGCTGCCGCTTACGACCGGCTGAACAGCTCGGCGACGAGGGCGGCCCAGCCCTCGATCGCATCCCAGTCGCGTGCGTCCGAGGCGGGCATGCGGCTGAACGGGAAGCGGAGCTGCGCCGGGTCGACGACACCGCCGAAGGTCGCGACCGACACCGGCTGCACCTCGGGCACCGCCGCGAGCGCCCTGTCGAGCTGCGCGCGCGAGTCCGCGACGTCGGACGCGGCGAGCGTGCGTGGGCCCATGCCGAACACGGCGACGGGTCGCTCGGCCAGCGCGCGCCTGTGCTGCGTCAGGAACGCGCGCGCGTCGCGATGCCAACGCCCGGTGTAGAGCGCGCCGCCGAGCACGACGGCGTCATAGGCCTCCACTGCGTTCACGTCGTATGCCGGCCGCAGTTCGGCGACGTGCCCATGCTCGATGAGCGCGGACGCGATCGCCTCCGCGACCTCGCGCGTCGACCCGTGCTTCGTCGCGTAGGCGACGAGGGTCGTCATGTCGCCGCCGACGCGACCGGCGTCTCGACCTCGCGGACGACGAGCACCGGGACGCGCGTCTCGCGGAGCACGGCGCGCGACACGCTGCCGAGGATCATCCGTCCGAGCGCGCCGAGCCCGCGCGAGCCGATCACGATCAGGTCGGCGCGGATCGAGTCCGCGCATGCGACGATCTCGTCCGCGGCGTCGCCCGAGAGCAGGCGCGTCGTCGCGTGGACGCCGTGCGGGTCGGCGATCTCGGCGGCGGCGGTGAGGGGCGCGACGTCGGCGGCCGTCGGAGCATGCTCGACGGACGAGATCGCGCCGAAGAGCGACACCGGCAGCGCGTCGGTCGAGGGCGCGACGTGCACGAGCACGACTGCCGCGTCCTCCGCTTCGGCGATCTCGAGCCCGGTGCGGAGCGCCGCGTCGGACGGCCCCGACCCGTCGACTGCGATGAGGATCGTGTTCACGGTTGCCTCCTTCCTCACGTCGTGAGCGGCCTGGATCGGTCGTGCGTCGCGTGCCGAAGCGTGGCCAGCGCCCAGAGCGCGACGACGTCGACGACGAGCAGCGAGAGCGGGGTGAGCGAGCCGGTCGCCAGCGCGATCACGCCGAGCGCGAGCGCGAGGACCCCGAGAGCGGCGCAGAGCCTCGTCGCGACGCCGCCGCCCGAGCGAGCCGGGTCGCCGAGCCCGCAGGTCAGCGTGCCGAGCAGCACGATCACGACCCCGGCCCAGCGGTGGCTGCCGCCGACGAGCGGGACGTCCCAGCCCTCGTGGGTCGCCGCGAACGTGAGCACCACGAGCAGCGTGAGCAGCGTCGCGGCTGCGTCCTTTCCGGTCAGCGTCATGCGTCCCACCTCCTTCACGGCCAGCATGCGTCGCGGCGCGCGCGGCCGGATCGGGGCGAACGCGGATCCGCCTACGGGGTTTCCGCGCCCAGCCCGCGTGGAGGTCAGTCCGGCAGCAGCGGCACCTCGAGCCCGCTCCGCCGCCCGATCAGCACCGCGCGCGTGACGGCCTTCGAGCCGAAGCGCTCGCGGATCTGGTCGATCGCCGCGTCGAGGTCCTCGCCGCTCCGGCGCTCCATCGGGAGGCCGAGCTGGACCGGCGGCGCGGTCTCGAGGTTGCCGACTGCGATGCCGACGAGCGTGAGGCCGCGCTGCTCGATCAGCGGGCGCGCCGAGAGGAGGAGCCAGCGCGCGGTGAGGAGGATCGTCCACGTGTGCGCGGTCGCGAGCGGGAGCGTGTGCGAGCGCGTCGCGCGCGTGAAGTCGTCGAAGCGCAGGCGCACGACGACGGTGCGCCCGATGCGGCCGGCCTTGCGCATCCGGCGCGTGACGCGGTCGACGAGGCCGACGAGCACCGCGTCGACCGACTCCCACGTGTGGTGCCCGCGGCCGATCGCACACTGCGAGCCGATCGAGCCTCGGCGCTGCCCCGAGCGCACCCGGCGCGGGTCGCGGTTGTGCGCGAGCGCGTGCAGCTGGCGGCCAGTCGCGCGGCCGAGCATCGCGCACAGCGTCTCCTCCTCCAGCCGCGCGACCTCGGCGACCGTCCCGATGCCGCGCGAGTGCAGCTTCTCCGCCGTCACGCGGCCGACGCCCCACAGGCGCTCGACCGGGAGCGGGTGCAGGAATGCGAGCTCGCCGCCGGCCGGCACGACGAGCAGGCCGTCCGGCTTCGCGACCTGGCTCGCGACCTTCGCGAGGAACTTCGTCGTCGCGACGCCGACCGTGATCGGTAGCCCGACGCGCTCGCGCACCTCGTGCCGCAGCCGTACGGCGATCTCGGCCGGCGTGCCCGACAGGCGGCGCACGCCGCGCACGTCGAGGAACGCCTCGTCGATCGACAGCCCTTCGACGAGCGGCGAGGTGTCCTCGAAGACGCGGTACATCGCCTTGCTCGCGTCCGAGTACGCCGACATGCGCGGCGAGACGACGACGGCGTGGGGGCAAAGGCGTCGCGCCTCCCGGCCGCCCATCGCGGTGCGGATGCCGAACGCCTTCGCCTCGTAGCTCGCCGCGAGCACCACGCCCGCGCCGACGATCACGGGCCGGCCGCGCAGCGCCGGGTCGTCGCGCTGCTCGACGGACGCGTAGAACGCGTCGGCGTCCGCGTGGAGGATCGTCGCCTCCGCCACGAACATATGTTCGCACAGCGCGCGCTTAGTTGCGATGCGCCCGGTACACGAGCACGGGCTTCGCGACGCCTTTCAGCGGCATCGGGCCGACCTCCTCGAACCGGACGGCATCCGAGGCGCCGTTCGCGGTCGCGGCCGCGCCGACGAGCACCTCGCCCGGGCCTGCGAGCGCCGCGATCCGAGCCGCGACGATCACCGTCAGGCCGTACCAGTCGCCGTCCGTGTACGTCATCGGCCCCGCGTTCACGCCGACGTGCGCCGGCGGCAGCCCGCTCGCCGCCGCGCGCTCGACGAACCGCAGCGAGCCGAGCACGGCGCTCGTCGGATCCTCGAAGTGGAAATGCACGCCGTCGCCAAGCATCTTCACCGCGAGGCCGTCGTGCTCGTTCGCGACCTCCTGCATCAACTCCGCGAGCTGCAACGCCATCTGCGACGCGGCCGCGTCGCCGAGCCGCTCGGTCGTCGTCGTGTAGCCCGACAGGTCGGCGAACGCGCACGCCGCGGGATGCGCGGCAGGCTTGCGATGGAGGCCGGCCGCGTCGAGCGCGGTCTCGATGTGCCCGACGCGATGCTCGGTCGCGTACCGCTCGAAGTGCCGGCCGTACAGCCACATCACGAGCTGCGACACGTACGGGATGAGCCGCGCGCCGATCTGCGTGAGCGCGGCGTCGAGCGCCTCGTCGTCGGTCAGGCCGCGCTGCCGGAACGGCTCCTCGATCAGCTCGTGGAACGAGTGCACCTGGTGCTGCGCGACGCGCCGCACGCCCTCGCTCCACACGCGCGCGGCACGGAGGATCTCGCCTTCGCCGAGGCCCGACTCGAAGAGGAGCGGGAAGCCCGAGATCACCTTCAGGTCCTCCTCGCGCACGCGGTCGTCGCGGCGGGGGCGCGGCAGGCCGAAGCTGCTGTAGACCTGCTCGAGAAGGTCGCACGAGATGCCGAGCTCGGCGCAGAGCTCGCCGTACGTGCGGTCCGACCGCGGCGGCGGCGGTGGGAAGCGATCGAGGTAGCCGAGCGAGAGCTTCCCGTCCGCGAGCGCCGCCGCGACGTGCGCGGGCGGGATGCCGTGCGCCTCGAGCTCGTCGACGAGCTGCACGCGCAGCGGGTCGCCGCTCGCGAACGGCTCCGCCGCGCCGGGGTCGGGCGCGAGGACGCCGAGCTCGACGAGCTCGCGCACCCGTTCCGGCGTCGTCGCGGCGCGCCGCGCAACCTCCTCCTCGGTCAGGCCCAACGCACCGGCACCGTAACGTCAGGCGAGCAGCGGCGCGAGCCGCGCCGTCAGCTCGCGGCGGTGGTCGTCCGTATCGAACGTGTGCAGCGGGTGCGACGGCAGCGCGTACTCGACGAGCGCGCCGGCGCGGCGGACGTACACCACCGGCACCACCGCGCCGTCGGCGTCGTACTCGACCGCGACCGCGCACCCGTCGCGCGCGCCTCGGTCGGCGAAGTCCGCGAGCGGGACGATGCCCTCGTCCGTGATGCCGTCGTCCGCGTCGACGCACAGGACGCGCGCGAGGTAGCCCTTCTGCACCCACAGCTCGGGTGCGTGCGCGAGCTCGGCGAGCAGGTACGGCACGACCTCGCCGGCGTCGAGCGTGGGGCGTGCCGCGCGCAGCCCGAAGTGCCCTTCCGCAATGTGCCGCGCGAGCACGCGCGCGTTGTAGCGGAAGCCGTTCACGGCGGTCGAGCTGCTCGACGCACCGTGCTTGCGCAGGCCCGGCGAGCCCTGCGTCACGTTCCCGGCGAAGTACACGCCGGGCACCGAGACGCTCTCCCAGTACGCCGACTGCGCGGGGAGCCGGCCCTCGTTCACCGTCGCGACGCCGAGCGCGGGGAGGTCGCGCAGCGGCGTGCGGAAGCCGGTCGCGAGCAGGACCGCGTCGGCCGTGAGCTCGAGCTGCCCGTCCCACGTCGTGCCGTTCGTGTGCACGCGGTAGGAGCCGTCGTCGCGCTCCACGCGCTCGATCGCCGCGTCGACGACGTAGCTACCCGAGCCGCCGCGCACGTGCTCGTCGAACGGCTGCAGGTAGCGCAGGCGGAGCGGCGAGAACGCGAGCGCCGAGGTGTCGACGGGCCGCGGCGACGCGAGCACGAGCCGGCGCGCCCACGGCAGCAGCCCGTGCGCGAGCTCGAAGCCCGCGTTGCGCTTGCCGAGTATGAGCACGCGCTTCCCCGCGTAACGCTCGGGCGACAGCGCGTCGGCGTAGTGCGGCGCGTCCGCGACACCGGGGATCGACGGCTTCCACGGCTCGGTCATGCCGATCGCGAACACGCAGACGCGGCAGCGGTACTCGCCGTCGGAGGTGCCGAGCACGAAGCCGGACTCGTCGCGCGTGGTCGTCTGCCACTCGCAGCCGTAGCGCACCTGCACGCCCGCGCGTGCGGCGAACTCGACGAGCGCCGACTCCATCTCGTGCCGCGCCGGCAGATCGAACGCACGGTCCATGAACTCCGGCGCGAGCGCCTGCACGCTCGGTTCGTCGCCGAGGAGGCTGTTGTGGTCGAACCACTCGTACTCGCGCGTGCCGCGCGCGAACGGCGCGTCCGGCTTCGTCCAGCTGATTAGCCGCTGGTAGATCGGGAAGCGCCGGAACATGCCGCCCGGCGCCGGGTCGCGCGAGAGGACCGCGCACCGCTCGACGCCCGCGCGCGCGAGGCAGTACGCGACCTGCAGGCCGCCCGGCCCGCTCCCGACGACGACGACGTCGTACTCGCCGGGCGGGAACGGCCCGCCGTCTACCGCTTCCACACGTTGGCGGCGCGCAGCCGCCGCGCCTCGACCTGCAGCATCCGGTACATCACGCTCGGCTGCTTGAGCAGGAACGGCTTCAGCTCGGTGTCGGCGATCACGAGGCAGCGGAGGACGGAGGTCGCGACGACGTCCGCGGTCGGCTCCGCGCCGGTGAGGATCGAGATCTCCCCGAAGAAGTCGCCGCGCGTGAGCCGCGCGCGCTCCTCGCCGTCGATGACGACCTTCGCGTCGCCGTCCATGATCACGTAGAAGCCGGTGCCGGAGACGTCCTGACGGAGGACGCGCTGGCCCTCGGCGAACACCTCCTCGCTGAACATGTGGGCGAGCGCCTGGAGCTGCGGGTCGGTCAGGTCGGCGAAGAGGCTCAGCCGCGCGAGCTGGTCGACGAGGTTGTCGGTC
>JBKPLI010000201.1:0-10440 GCA_046731555.1 Actinomycetota bacterium
CGACGCCGAAGCGATGCTGCTCGTCGACGACCGCGACGGCGAGGTCAGCGAACTCGACGTCGCGCTGGATGAGCGCGTGCGTCCCGACCGCGATCTGCGCGTCGCCGGACGCAACGGCCGCGCGCGCACGCTTGCCGCCCACGGCGCTCGTGACGAGCGCGGTGCGCACGCCGAGCTCCGCGCAGATGCCTTCGATCGTCAAGAAGTGCTGCTCAGCGAGAGTTTCCGTCGGGGCCATGAGCGCGCCCTGCCGCCCTTCCTCGACCGCGCGCAGGAGGGCGTAGAGCGCGACGACGGTCTTGCCGGAGCCGACGTCGCCCTGCAGCAGCCGCTGCATCGGCACGTCGCGCGCGAGGTCTGCGTCGATCTCTGCGACGGCGCGCTCCTGGTGCTCCGTGAGCACGAACGGCAGCGCCTCGCGATAGCGAGCGAGCAACTCGCCGGGCTCGCCGAGCGGCGACGCGACCGCGTCCTCGTCGCGCGAGCGCAGCACCGCGAGCTGCAGTGTGAGCAGCTCGTCGAGCGCGAGCCGTCGGCGGCCCTCCTCCGCCTGCTCGAGCGTCTCCGGGAAGTGCACGACCGCGAGCGCGTCGCGTCGCACGGGCAGGTCGAGGTCGGCCGGCAGCGCGTCGAGCACGTCGCGCGCGTGACCGGCGAGCGCGTTGCGCACGAGCTCGCGGAGACGCGTCGACGGCACCTCCTCGCTCGCGGGGTACACGGGCGCGAAGTCCGCCGTGGCGCGCGCCTCGCCGAGGTCGTACGACTTCACGTCGAACCCGTACTTGCCGAGCCGCCCGCGCAGGCGGATGGGCGTGCCCGGCCGCAACTTGTCGGCGAGCCACGGCTGGTTGAACCACGTCGCCGAGATCGAGCCGCTGTCGTCCTCGATCGTCGCGTTCACGATCGTGAGCCGGCCGCGCCGTCGCGAGCGCACGCCGAGGACCGTGCCGGCGATCGCGACCTCCTCGTCGCCCCAGAGATCCGAGATCGCGATCTCGTCGGCCGCCGACTCGTACCGGCGCGGCCGGTGGAAGAGCACGTCGCGCACCGTGAGCAGCCCGAGCTTGCGCAGCCGCTTCGCGAACGTCTGCCCAACGCCCGAGAGCGTGTCGACGGACGCGTCCAGACGCTCGGGCCGGCCCCACGAGCGGGGGCGCGGCCAGTTCCCGTCCGGGACCACGCCTGAGAGACCGCTGTCCACGCGGGTCATAGTCGCCAACGGGACCGAGTATAGGACCCGGACCGGCGGACCGGGCGAGTCGCTAACCTCGGCGGCCGGTGAAGGCGATCATGCTCACGCGCGAGTACCCGCCGGAGGTCTACGGCGGGGCCGGCGTGCACGTCGAGTACCTGGCGCGCGAGCTGCGGCGCCGGATCGACCTCGAGGTGCGCTGCTTCGGGCAGCCGCGCGACGACGCGGTCGCGTTCCAGCCGTGGGACGGCCTCGACGGCGCCAGTCCCGCGCTGAAGACGATGTCTGTCGACCTCGCGATGGCGGCAAGCGCGGACGGCGTGAACGTCGTGCACTCGCACACGTGGTACGCGATGTTCGGCGGCCATCTCGCGAAGCTCCTGCACGGCATCCCTCACGTCGTGACGACGCACAGCCTCGAGCCGATGCGCCCGTGGAAGGCCGACCAGCTCGGGCCTGGGGGCTACGCCCTCTCGAGCTTCTGCGAGCGCACCGGCGTGCTGAACGCGGACGCCGTCGTCGCCGTCTCGAACGCGATGCGCGGCGACGTGCTGCAGGCGTACCCCGACGTCGACCCCGAGCGCGTGACGGTGATCTACAACGGCATCGACACCGACCAGTACTCGCCCGACCACGGCACCGACGTGCTCGAGAAGCACGGCGTGCGCACCGATTTGCCGACGGTGCTCTTCGTCGGGCGCATCACGCGGCAGAAGGGGATCGTGCACCTGCTCGACGCGGCGCGCGAGGTGCAGTCCGACGTGCAGTTCGTGTTCGCGGCCGGCGCGCCGGACGAGCCGGAGATCGAGCGCGCGACGCGCGAACGCGCGGGGCGGCTGCAGGCCGAGCGCGACGTCGTGTGGATCGAGGAGATGCTCCCGAAGACCGAGGTGATCCAGCTGCTCACGCACGCGACGGTGTTCTGCGTGCCGTCGATCTACGAGCCGCTCGGCATCGTGAACCTCGAGGCGATGGCGTGCGAGACGGCCGTCGTCGCGTCCGCGGTCGGCGGCATCCCCGAGGTGGTCGTCGACGGCGAGACCGGCCTCCTCGTCCCGGTCGAGCTCGGCGCTGCCGGTGACCTCGTCGACCCGAACCGCTTCGCCTCCGACTTCGCCGCGCGCATCGACGAGCTCGTCGCCGACCCCGGCCGCGCGGCCGCGATGGGCAAGGCCGGTCGGGAGCGCGCGGTCGAGACGTTCAGCTGGGGCGCGATCGCCGACGAGACGGTCGCGCTGTACCGCTCGCTCGGCGCCTAGCTCACTCCGGGTCCTCGAACCAGAAGAAGCCGACCGTCCCCGGGCCGGCGTGCGTGCCGACGACCGCGCCGAGGGTCGTGGCCACCTCGATCGTCGCGTGCGGGCGCACGTGCTGTACGAGCTCCTCGAGCGCGTGCAGACGGTCGGGCGCCGAGGCGTGCGCGATGCCGACCTTGAGCGAGGGCGAGTCGGTCGAGCTCTCCTCGAAGATCGTGCGGAACTCCGCGAACGCCTTCGCGTTGCCGCGCACGCGCTTCAGCGGGACGACCTCGCCGTCGCGGATCGTGAGGATCGGCTTCACGTGCAGCAGGTTCCCGGCGAACGCAGCGGCGCGGCCGATCCGCCCGCCCTTTGCGAGGTACTCGAGCGTGTTGACGGTGAACAGGAGCTTGTGCTCGCGGCCGTAGCGGGCGACGAACTCGTCGACCTCCTCGTCGGTCGTGCCGCGTTCGAGACGGCGCTGGATGCCGAGCGCGAGCAGCGAGAGCGACGCCGACACGGTGCGCGTGTCGATGACGCGCACCTTGTCACCCTCGAGCATCCCGGCGGCCGTCGCCGCGCTGCCGTAGGTCCCCGAGAGGGACGACGCGATCTGCAGCGACAGGATCCGCTCGTAGCCCGGCGCGAGCTCCTCGTATGTCGCGAGGAAGTCGCCGGGCGTCGGCTGCGACGTCGTCGGCAGCTCGGCCACGGTCTGCAGACGCGTGTAGAACTCGTCAGGCCCGAGGTCGACGTAGTCGCGGAAGCTCTCGTCGCCGAAGCGCACGTAGAGCGGCACGACGCGCCAGTTCGGGAAGCGGTCGGGTGCATCGGGGAAGTCGGCGGTCGAGTCGAGGACGACGGCCGTGTTCTGTGCGGTCAGCTTCACGCGTTCGCCGTCCTGCCGGCCGCGTCGTGGATCGCCGCGACGATCGCGTCGAGGTCGCCGTCCTTCGAGATGCACGCGACCGCGCCGGCCGCCTCGAGCTGCGCGATCTCCTTGCGCGACACCGACGCGGTGAGGCACACGACGCGCGAATCCGGCGACGCGCGCAGCACCGCCACGGTCGCCTGCGCGCCGTTCAGCCCCGGCATGCGGTAGTCCATCAGCACGACGTCGGGGCGCAGGCGCTCGCAGACGTCGGGGGCCTCGTTGCCCGTCGGAACCGCCGCGACGATGTCGAGCTCCTCGCGCAACCCGAGCAGCAGCTCGAGCGTCTCGCGGAACATCTGGTTGTCCTCGACGAGAACCACGCGGATCGGATCCGGGGCCGTCACTCCGCGCAGCTTACGAAGTCACTCGGCGGCGAGGAGCAGCGGGTAGTGCGGCTGGCCGCCCTGGTGCACCTCGAGCTCGAGGTCCGGATGTTCGCTCGCAACCTCTGTCAACACGGCCTCGAGCGCGGGTGGGTCCTCGCCCGTCAGCAGCGTGAGCACGCCGCGCGGCTCGGCGAGCATGCTCGCGATCACGGCGCGCGCGACGTCGTCGAACGAGTCGCCGCCGGCCACCGCTTGACCATCGGCAAGGCCGAGCCACGCGCCCTTGCGCACCTCGACGCCGTTCATCTCGACGTCGCGCGACGCGACCGTGACCGCGCCCGTCGCGACCGCCTCGACCGCCTCGGTCATCTCGGCAGCGTTCTCGTCGGCAGAGCGGCTCGGCTCGAACGCGACCATCGCGCCGAGCCCCGCTTGGATCGACGTCGTGAGCACGACGCGCGCGGTCTTCGCCGAGTGGTCCGCCGCCTGCTCGGCGCTCATGATCACGTTCTTGTTGTTCGGCAGCACGATGACGTCGTCGGCGGGCGAGTCGTCGACGGCGGCGAGGATGTCGGCGGTCGACGGATTCATCGTGCGGCCGCCGTCAACCACACGCGCGCCGAAGCTCTCGAAGAGCAGACGGTTGCCGGCGCCGACCACGACGACCACGACGTCGCAGACGTTCGGCGCCGCATCGGGCACCGCGTGCAGCAGCCGCTCCTCGCGCTGCGCGGTCTGCTCGTGCATGTTCGCGATCTCGATGCCGCCGATCGTCCCTCGCGCGACGCCGAGCGTCAGCGCGCGGCCCGGGTCGTCGGTGTGCATGTGCACCTTCAGCGCGGTGCGGTCGCCGACGACGAGCAGCGAGTCGCCGAACGTCTCGAGCTCGTCCTCGAGCTCGTCGGCATCGAGCCCGTCGCCCTCGACGACGAACACCGTGCAGTAGCGGAACTTCGAGAGCTCCTGGTGGATCGCGTCCGCGCTGAACGCGTCGTCGTCGTGGGCGGGCGCCTCGGGCAGCGGCTCGCCCGCAAGGGCGGCCGCCACGCCCCGCACGATCTCGACGAGGCCGGCTGCACCCGAGTCGACGACGCCGGCCTCTTTCAGCACGGCCAGCATGTCCGTGGTGCGCGCGACGCAGTCCTCGCCGCGCGCGACGATCGCGGCGAGGTCGCTTCCCCGCTCGGCTTCCTCGGCCATCTCGCGGATCGCGGTCAGCATCGTCCCCTCCACCGGCTGGCGCACCGCGCGGTACGCGGCGTCGCTCGCCGACCGGAACGCCGGCGCGAGCTCGTCGGACTCGCCGAGCACCTCTGCGGCACCGCGGATCACCTGCGAGAGGATCACGCCCGAGTTGCCGCGCGCGCCCATCAGCGCGGCCCGCGTGATCTCGCGCGCGAGCGCGGAGCGGTCCTCGGTCGTCGACGCCTCCATCGTCTCGACGACCGCGCGCATCGTCAGCGTCAGGTTCGTGCCCGTGTCGCCGTCCGGCACCGGGTACACGTTGAGGTCGTCGACGTGCCGCCGGCTCGCCTCCATCGCCGCCAGGCCGCCGCGCAACAGCTCCAGCACGCGCTCCCTCACGCGCCGTGCTCCTCGCCGACGACGTTCCGTCGGCTCACGCGCTCTGCCTCACGTCCTGGATCACGACCTCGACCGAGTCGACGTCGAGGCCGGTGAGCCGCTGCACCTCGTAGCCGACCTGCGAGCGGACGGTCGAGGCGACCTCCGCGAGGTTGAGGCCGTGCTCGACGACGACGTGCAGCTCGATCCGGAGCCCCGACGCGTCGCCCTCGACGGTCACGCCCTCGCGGCGGAGAATCCGCCCCACGCGCGAGCCCGACGAGAGCGCGACGACGCCGTAGCAACGGGAGGCCGTGTCGGCGACGATCTCCGCGACCACGTCGCGCGAGATCGCGATCGTGCCCCGGGGTGTGGTGACGGTCAGGTCGGCCACGCGGGGAATTAGACCCGAACCGCAGGGACTCGGTTGCCCCTGGGCCGCGTATCCAGAGAGATGCGAGCCGCAGCCGGCCTCATCGGCGTCCTGCTGGCGGTTGCGTTCGCCGCGCCGCAGCCCCGGCCGCTCCTCGCCTTGGCCGACGGCGGCCTCGACGCTCCCTCCCGGCTCGTGCGGCTCGATCCGGCGAGCCTGACGGTCGAGCCGGGGTCGAGGCCGGGGCTGCGCCTGCCCGGGTGGGCGTTCGGCGTGAAGTCCGCGTGGTCGCCGGACGGCTCGCGCGTCGCGATCGTCCCGAAGCCGAACGAGGCCGCGGAGCGCGTGCACGTCGTCGACACGCGCACGCTCGCGCTCCGCTGGCGGCTCGCGCTGTTCGGCCGCGACGTCTGCGCGCTCGCCTGGCCGCGGCCGCAAGTGCTGCTGGCGCTCGTCGCCGAGCGTCCGTGCTACTGGGGCAACGCGAACGTCGAGGTGCTGCAGATCGACACCGCGAAGCGACGCATCGCGAGCCGCGCCTCCGTGCACGTCGGATGGAGCGTCGACGCGACGGCGCGCGTTCGCGACGGCCTCGCCGCCCTCGCGCGGAACGTGCTCGTCGTCGCGACCGCCGGCGGCGTCCGGCGTGTCGAGCTGCCGGTGATGCCCGCCGCGGCGGCGATCGCGTCGGGCGAGGGCCGGACCTTCGTCGCGGCCGCAGACGGGTCGCTCGCGGCCGTCGGCCCGGATGGGCGCGTGGAGGTGCACCGCCCGCGGATGACCGCGTCGGCGCAGAAGGGTGACCGCGACCTCGTGAGCGCGGCGTGGCTCGGCGACGGCATGCTCGCCGTCGGCCGCGGCCGGCAGCGCGGCGGGACGAACGTCCCGCTCGGCGCGGGGCTCGTCGACACGCGGACCTGGCGCATACGCCGCCTCGACGACGACGCGGTCGGCGTCGCCCGCGCAGGCGACCGGCTGCTGACCTATGGGCGCGACGGGCTACGCGTCTACACGCGCGACGGGAGGCTCGTGCTGCACGCGCTACGCGGCCTCGTCGTGACGGACGTGCGCGTGCACGGCCGCTACGCGTACGCGTCGCGGATCGCGACGACGGACGTCGTCGACCTCGCCACCGGCAGGGAGACGCGCTCGGCCGCCGCGCAGGCGAGCGTGTACGGCCTGCTCCTGCCCTAGACGGCCTTCTGGACCTTGCCGCCCTTGAGGCAGCGGGTGCAAACGTAGGCGCGCTTGCCGACTCCGTTCACGAGCACGCGGACGCGCTGCAGGTTCGGGTCGAAGCGGCGCTTCGTCGCGACCATCGAGTGCGAGCGGTTGTGGCCGAACGCCGGCTTCTTCCCGCAGACTGAGCAGACCTTGGACATCGGCGCGCCAGTGTAGCGGGTGCGGCGCCTACGCGGTTGCGCGGAGGCGGGCGAAGACGTCGGCCATCTCGAGGGCGCTGCGGACGGCCTCGGCGGCCTTTTCGATGCGGGCCTCGGCCTGCTCGACGTTCTCCACCGTGAGGACGCCGAACGCGACGGGCACGCCCGTTTCGATGCCCGCGAGCTGGAGGCCGGAGGCCGCCTCGCCCGCCACGTAGTCGAAGTGCGGGGTCTCGCCACGGACGACCGCGCCGATCGCGACGACGCAGGCGTAGCGGCGCGTCTTCGCGAGCGCCATCGCCGCCAGCGGGAGCTCGAACGCGCCGGGCACCGGCATGATCGTGACCGCGTCCTGCGCGACGCCGGCCTCCTCGAGCGCGTCGAGCGCGTGCCGGAGCATCCGGTTCGTCACGCCGCCGTTGAAGCGCGAGACGACGACGGCGACCGCACGGCGCCGGCCGGTCGGCGTGCCCTCGAGCACCGTGTAGCCGTCGGGCACGTCGATCTCGCCGCGCACGTGCTCGACGCTCATGCCCTCGGCGGGTGTGTCCTCGATCACGGCGGCGGTCTGCGGCTGCGGCCAGCCCTCGAACGGGTCGCCGCCGTCGGGCTCGGGCTCCGGGCCGGGCGTCGGCGGCGAGGGCACGGGATCCGGGTCCGGCTTGGGCTCCGGCGCCTCGGCCTCGGGCTCCGGCGCGGCGTCGGACTCCGCCGACTCGTCGAGGACGGACTCGCGGCGCTGCTCGTCGATCTCGCTCACTCGCCCTCCGGTTCGATCTTCATGTCCTTCAGATCCTGGTGATGCAGACGGTGGCCGAGCTTATCCCGCTTGGCGGCCAGATACCGGCGGTTCTCCGAGTTGGGCGGCACCTCGATCGGCACCTGCTCCGTCACCTTCAGGCCGAAGCCGTCGATGCCGACGAGCTTCTTCGGGTTGTTGGTGAGGATGCGGATCGTGGAGAGCCCGAGGTCGGCGAGGATCTGGTTGCCGATGCCGTAGTCGCGGGCGTCGGCCGGGAAGCCGAGCTCGAGGTTCGCCTCGACCGTGTCGAGGCCCTGCTCCTGCAGCTCGTAGGCCCGCAGCTTGTTCAGCAGGCCGATGCCGCGCCCCTCCTGCCCCATGTAGAGCAGCACGCCGCGGCCCTCGGCGTCGATCTGCGCGAGCGCCTGATCCAGCTGCTCGCCGCAGTCGCAGCGCAGCGAGTGGAACACGTCGCCCGTCACGCACTCGGAGTGCACGCGCACGAGCACGTTCTCGACGCCCTCGACCTCGCCGCGCACGAGCGCGAGGTGCGTCTTGCCGGAGAGCTTCTCGCGGAACGCGATCGCGGTGAAGTCGCCGAACTCCGTCGGCAGGCGCACGGCCGCTCCGCGCTCGACGAGCTTCTCCGTGCGCCGCCGGTACTCGACGAGGTCGGCGACGGTGATCATCTTGAGGTCGTGCCGCTCGCAGTACGGCACGAGGTCCCGTACACGGGCCATCGTGCCGTCCTCGTTCATGATCTCGCACACGACGCCGGCGGGACTGAGGCCCGCGAGGCGCGCGAGGTCGACCGCCGCCTCCGTCTGCCCGATGCGCTCGAGCACGCCGCCGGGCTTCGCGCGCAGCGGGAACACGTGGCCGGGCTGGACGAGGTCGTGCGCCGTGGACTCGGGATGGATCGCGACCTGGATCGTGCGGCTGCGGTCGGCGGCCGAGATGCCGGTCGTGACGCCTTCGCGCGCCTCGATCGAAACGGTGAACGCGGTGCCGAGCGGCGCCTCGTTGTGGTCGGTCATCGGGCGCAGCCCGAGGTGGTCGGCACGCTCCTCGGTCAGGCACAGGCAGATGAGCCCACGCGCGTGCATCGCCATGAAGTTGATCGCCTCGGGCGTCGCGAACTGCGCGGCGATCACGAGGTCGCCCTCGTTCTCGCGGTCCGGATCGTCGACCACGACCACGAAGCGGCCGGCGCGGATCTCGTCGATCGCCTCGTCGATGGTCGCGAACGCCTGTGTCGTCGCCACCGCCACAGGCTAGCGAGGCAGCAACCGCTCGACGTACTTCGCCAGCACGTCGGCCTCGAGGTTGACCGCGTCCCCCGGCGAGAGCTCGCCGAGCGTCGTCTCCGCGAGCGTGTGCGGGATCAGCGCGACCGCGAAGCCGACGTCGTCGAGGGCCGCGACAGTGAGGCTCGTGCCCTCGACTGCGATCGAGCCCTTCTCGACCACGTAGCGGAGGAGCTCCGGCGGCGCGTCGAACCAGATGCGCCTGCCCTCGCCTTCGTCGGCCACCTCGCGCACGGCGCCGACGCCGTCGACGTGCCCCTGCACGTAGTGCCCGCCGAGCGGGTCGCCCGCACGCAGCGCCGGCTCCAGGTTCACGCGCGAGCCGGTCGCGAGGTGCCCGAGCGAGGTGCGCGCGAGCGTCTCCGGCACCGCGTCGAACGAGAGCCGCGCGTCGTCGACCGCGACGACGGTGAGGCACACGCCGCTCACCGCGATCGAGTCGCCGACGGCCGCTCCCGACGCGGTCGCGGGCGACTCGACCTGCATGCGCACGCCGCCGGCGCCGCCCTCGACCGACACGATCGTCCCGACTTCGCGCACGAGCCCGGTGAACACGTGCCCAAGGCTACTGAGAAGATCGCGCGTGGCCGTCGTTCAGCGCCTCGCCGCCGCGCGGCTCGTCTCCCTCGCGGGCGGGTCGGCGGCGTACATCGCCCTCGTCGCGGCGATCTACGGCGAGACGGGCTCGGCGCTGTGGGTGTCGGCTGCGATCTTCTCGAGCGTGGTCACGTCCGTCGCGGCCGCGGCGCCGGCGGGCTGGCTCGGCGACCGCTTCGACCGGCGCACCGTGATGATCGTCTCCGACCTCGCGTCGGTCGTGGTGTCGCTCGCGATGGCCGCGACCGCCGAGCACGCATGGGCGCTCGTGCTCCTGCTCGGCGTGTCGTCGGCGACGCAGGCGCCGTTCGATCCCGCTTCGGCGTCGGCGATCCCGCAGGTCGTGCCGGAGCGCGACGTGCCGCGCGCGAACTCGCTCGTCGCCGCGAGCAGCTCGGCCGCGTACCTCGCCGGGCCGCTGCTCGGCGGCGCGCTGCTCGGCCTCGGCGCCTCGCCCGCCGAGGTGTTCGCCGCGGACGCGGCGACGTTCCTCGTGTCTGCCGTGCTCGTCTGGAGCGTGCGCCGCCCGTTCGGCCGCGGCTCGACCGCGGAGCATCCCGGCCTGCTCGCGGGCGCGCGCGTGATCGCGCGCGAGCGGGCGCTGCTCGTGCCCGTGCTCGCCGGGATGCTGTCGCTGGTCGGCATCGGGATCGTCGACGTGGCCTCCTACCCGCTCTCGCTCGACCTCGGCGGCGGCGCGACGGGCTACGGCGTCATGACGGGTCTGCTCGGGGGAGGCGGCCTGCTGGGCGCGGCGCTCGCGGGGCGTGCGCTGCGCGCCGGCCC
>JBKPLI010000202.1:0-20743 GCA_046731555.1 Actinomycetota bacterium
AAGAGCAGATCGCCTGGCGTCGCTGTCGACGGTCACGTCGCGCCGGGGCGTCGACATCACTCCGCGTCGCCGTCCGCGACCTGCACGAGATGCGGCGCGGGTGGGCCTAGCTCTGCTCGGTTCACGTCGTGCCTGCGCCGCGCGCGCCACCGCTTCACCTCGCCGGACACTCCCTGCCCGAAGCGCGGCGCTGGAGCGGGCGGCTGAGGGAACGGGTCCCTCCACTCGTCGAGGGCGCCGAGGATGTTCCGGCCGCGCATGCGCGACAACTCATGGAACGTGGGGAACGCATGCTCGGTCGGCCGCCTGCGCCCGAGCAACCTCGGCGAGGCGAGGTGCGGGACGAGTCCGGCGCGCACGTTCGCGGTCGCTTCGCCCATCCAGTACCACAGCGTTCCCTGATCAAGTTCTTCCGTCGGCGATCGTGATCTGGTCGCTCTCCTGGAGGTAGCGGAACATCCAGCGTGCAGCGAAGCGGCGGTGGCGCTGCGGGTCGCGCCGCGCGACGAGGGCGGTCAACTCCAGCGCCTCGACGAGCGTGATCCGTCCGATCTCGCGTGCCGTGATCTCGGCGATGACGAGCTTGCCGCGCTCGATCGCTCGGCGGACGGTTGCGCGGGAGTTAGATTTCCGGCGTTTCTCAGGCTGCTCGCTCCATCCTTGGGGCCGGAAGCGTGAGCCTGACTCGGCAGAGGAGCGGCCTAGTAGTCCGTTGTCGCCGGTACTACGCTCGACGGATGGACGCAGCAGCGCCGGAAGCTGCGGAGCCGCGCGAAGCAGCCGAGCCTAAGGCTGAGCTGCGGACGCGGGCGTGGTGGCGTGACACTGGTTGGGATTGCGCTCACGGCGTGGTTGCTTCCGGCGTTCACGCGCCAATGGGACGACCGGCAGAACGCACAAGAGTTGAAGGCGGGGATCGTGGCGGACGTGGCGTCGGCAACCGCTGGCGCTCTCATCAACGGCGAGGCCATCTGGGCGCAGCCACCACGCGAGGTTAATGCCGAGAAGGCGGCGGATGAGTGGGCGCACTCAAGCCTCGCGATCGAAACGCGCCTGCGTGCCTACCTGCCCGAGCGGATCGTCACCGCGTGGGAAGATCTACACGTGGATGATCGACCGTTTCGTAGACGGTCACCGTGTGCACGCAGACACGGCGCTCCTAACCGCCGCCGCCACGATGGTCGGCGCCAGGCCCGGTGAAGACCTTGAGTTGCCGGAGAAGGCATCTCTGGATCCAGAAGGAGTAGTCCTAGATCCGGGCGCAGCCGAGGCCGCACGATACGTATTCGACATGGCATCGCGTGGAGTTCCCGGCGTTAGAGGGCCGAGTTTCAAAGCTGGAACTTATGACGGCTACGAACTCCAAGCGGTCACGGATTACCTCGAACTCACTCACGGGGACCGCGACCTGGCTCGGGATCCGTACAACAGATTTGTGCAGTCAGCACTGGTCTTGTTCCAGCAAGAGTTGACGCGAGAGATACTCGCCGCGCATCCATCTGGATACAGCACGACGAAGCGCGACCTGATCCACGACCTCCTGCCGTTCTAGTCACGCTCTCGCCGCGAGCCGCCGCATCCGGCCCCTTTCGGGGTCCTCTGGAGCCCTCTACAGAGCCACAGACGGCCCCATTGAGCGATCGGGACGGCCGGATTCGAACCGGCGGCCTCTTGCTCCCAAAGCAAGCGCTCTGACCAGGCTGAGCTACGTCCCGCCCGGCGAAGTGTACGGGCGGGCTAGCTCGAGTCCTGCCCTGCGACGGGCTCGATCGCGCTCAGCTGCTCGTCGGCGAGCTGCCAGCCGCGGTCGATCAGGTCCTGCTTCGCCGCCCGCGTCCACGGACGCTGGACGCGGAAGCCCGGCTCGAGGCCTTCGCCGACGATCGTGCCGCGGACGGTGATGCGGGGGACGATCCGGTCGTGCCGGAACGGGAAGCGGGCCGCGTCGAAGCGCGAGGCGACCTCGTCCGCGCGCCCGTCGTCGCCGACGAGCTCGAGAACGTCGCGCCGCAGCGAGCGCAGCTCCCGCAGCGACTGGTCCTTCTCGTTCGCGAGCTTCTCCTCGAGCTGCGTGTTGCGCGAGACCGCGACGCGCGCGAGGCGCACCATCATGTCGCCGAGGTGCGCCGGGTCGCCGCGCTCGGCGCGCGCGGCCGCCTCGTCGATCTCCCTGATGAACGCGCGCACGGGCGGGATGCGACGGAAGCGCTCGAGCCGGCGGCGGAGCGGCTGCAGCGCCGCGACGCCGAGGCGCGGGTACCGCGGTAGGTAGCGGAACGCCAGGATCAGCTCGACCTCGGGATGGTCGTACGCATGGCCGAGCGGGAAGTTGCGCACCCACGCGCCGTCGGTCGCGATGCGGTTCCCGACCCGCAGCGGCATCACCAGCGCGGAGATCGCCGCAGAGGCGAGCAGGGCCTGCGCCATCGTCTCGGGCGGCGTCGTGCGCGCGGAATAGAGGAGCTCGTACCCGCTCTCGACGTCGCCGTGGTCGTCGGTCACGTCAGTCGTGACGACGACGACCTCGACCGGCGCCTCGGCGAGCTCGGACGCGAGCTCCGTCAGGTCGCCGATCCGCGCCGCGATCGTCGCCGGCAGTGCGTAGTCGTGCGTGCCGAGGAACGGCAGCCGCCACAGCCGCTGCGGGCGAAACGTGTCCTCCGGCTGCAGGTCGAGGAGGAAGTGCTCGAGGTCGTCGACCCGGTCGAGGGCCGCCATCACGCCCGAGAGCGCGCCGGACGAGGTGCCGAAGATGACGGCGATCCGCTCCCAGAACGGGCTCGCCCGTACCCGCTTGAGGAATCCTGCCTCCAGGAGGACGCCGTTCACGCCGCCTCCGGACAGCACCAGTCCTACGTCACGCCGCGCGGCCATGGCGACAGCGTAGTTTCGGCCGCGAGGGTCGTCCCGGTCGGCGCCGAATGGGAGGTTTCCGCGGCTTCCGCGCGCGGAGCGACCAGGTGCGGGTTGTCTTCGACACATATTCCTGCGACTCTGCCGCCGTGCTTCGCCGCCTCGCCGCCGTCGCGGCAGCGTCGCTCGTGCTCGTCCCCACCGCAGGCGCCTCCGGCCTCACGCGCTCGGAGGACGCGCTGCTGCAGGAGATGAACCGCGTGCGCGTCGCCCGCGGGCTGCAGCCGCTCACGTTCGACGCGGGCCTCGAGCGCGCCGCCCGCGCGCACAGCCGCGAGATGATCCGCGCCAACGCCTTCGAGCACGGCGACTACGGCTCCCGGCTCGTCCGCTTCGACGTGCACACCGCCTCGGCCGGCGAGAACATCGCGTGGGCCGCGCGACCGCGGAGGCTCGCGCACCGAATCGTCGCCGCGTGGCTCGCGAGCCCGGGCCATCGCGCGAACGTGCTCGCGCCCGGCTTCACGCGCGTCGGCGTCGGTGTCGTCGCCGGCCCGTTCCTCGGCCGGCCGAGTGCGCGCGTGATCACGGCGGACTTCGCCGGCTAGCTGTCGTCGGGAACGCGGAGGGCCGGCCCGGAGGGCGGCCTCCTCTGCGCTACTCGCGTTCGAGCAGCGAGCGGAGCTCGGTGAGCTTCTCGCGCCGGAGCTGGTCGCGCTCGCCGCGCTCGACACGCTCGAGCAGGTCGCGCACGAGCGGCGCCAGCTCGACCGGGTTGAACGGCTTCGTCACGTAGTCGACGCCGCCGAGGTCGAGGCCGCGCGCACGGTCGCGGAGCTCGGCACGCGCGGTGAGGAACACGATCGGGATCGACCGCGTGCGGCCGTCGTCGAGCAGCTCCTCGGCGACGCGCCACCCGTCGAGCCCGGGCATCATCACGTCGAGGAGGATCACGTCCGGCGTCTCCGAGCGCGCCTTCTCGAGGCCGCTGGGCCCGTCCGCCGCCTCGAGCACCTCCATCCCCTCCGCCTCGAGGTTCACGCGGCAGAGCAGGCGAATCGGCGCCTCATCGTCGATCACGAGCACACGGGTCGTCATCTCACCGTCGTTGTTAACCATGAACGGACGTTTTCACTCGCTTCTGGCCACAGGCAGCTCGAACGTGAACCGCGAACCACGTCCTTCTTCCGAATCGACCCAGATCCTGCCGCCCATGGCGGACACGAGGCCCTGCGCGATGAAGAGGCCGAGGCCGGTGCCCGTCGGCGGGCCGTTGTCGCCGCCGCGGGAGAACTTGCTGAAGATCCGCTCGCGCTGCGACGCGGGGATGCCGACGCCCTCGTCCGCGACGCTGATCTCGACCCCTTCGCGCCGTCGCCGCGCCTCGACGCGGACGAGGCCGCCGCCCGGCGAGAACTTCACCGCGTTCGCGACGAGCTGCTCGAGGACCTGGCGCAGCTTGTCCGGGTCGGCCTGCGCGCGCAGCGACTCGCCCTCGACGTCGACCTCGAAGCGGTGGCCGTTCGCCTGCGCGCTCTCGACGGTCGACACCGCGTCCGCGACGACCGCCCCGACGTCGGTGGGCTCGAGCGACACCTGCAGGTCGCCCGTGTCGAGGCGCGCGACGTTCAGCAGCGCGTCGACGATCCGGGTCAGGCGCTCGGACTCCGACGCGATGAAGCCGAGGAACGTGCGCCGCTCGGGCTCGCCGAACTCGATGTCGCGCCGGAGCAGCGTCTCCGCGAAGCCGTAGATCGAGGTGAGGGGCGTGCGCAGCTCGTGCGACACGGTCGAGACGAAGTCGGACTTCATCTGCTCGACCGCGCGCTCGGCCGAGATGTCGCGGAACGCGAAGATGCGGCCCGCGATCGCGCCGGCCGGGTCGCGCATGACCGCCTCGGAGAGCGAGAGCCACACCTCCTCGCTGCCGCGCTGGATCGAGACGAGCCGGTTCGTCGCGCCGTGCTCGGACTCGAGGTCGCGCTGCAGCACCTGCGCGGGCGTGCGGCCGTGCGCCTCCGCGGCGGGGATGCCGGTGATCTGCTCGGCAGCCGCGTTCCACACGACGACGTGCCCGTCGCGGTCGACGGCCACGATGCCGTCGGCGATGTTCGCGAGGATCGCGACGCTCTGCTCGCGCTCGACGGCGACGCGCTGGTAGAGCTCGGCCGTCGAGAGCGCGGCGGCCGCGTTCGCGGCGAGCGCGCCGAGCGCCTCGATCTCCTCCTCGCGCCAGAGGCGCGCGTCGCGGTCGTACACCGCGAGCACGCCGTGCAGCGCGCCTTCGGGGCCGGTGAGCGGGACGCCGACGTACGCGCGGTAGCCGGCGCCGAGCACCGCGTCCGAGTCGACGAGGCCCGGATCGGTCGAGGCGTCCTCGTACGCGACCGGCGCACGCGACTGGATGACGTCGCCGCCGAGCCAGCCCGTCGACGGCGAGCGCATGCCGACGGCCTCCTCTGCGCCCTCGCCGACCGCGGCCGAGACCACGAGCTCGTCTCCCTCGAGGGAAGCGAGCGCGCCTGCGCCGGCGCCGAGCAGCGCCGTCGCCTGCTCGACGACTTCCTGCAGCACGGCGGCCGGGTCGAGCTCGGTCGCGAGCAGGCCCCCGGTGCGCGCGAGCTGCTGCGCGAGGGACCGCGCGTTGCGCTCGGCCTCGTACAGGCGGCTCCGCTCGAGCGCGCCGTGCGCCGCCCGCGCGAGCTGGCGCGCGAGCTCGAGGTCCTCGTCCTCGAACGCGCGCTCGTCGCGGAAGAACACGACGACGAGACCCGCCGCCGCGCTCTCGACGGGAATCGCGAGCAGCGACGCGAACGGCCCGCGCCGCCATGCCTCGTCGAGCCTGCCGTCCTCCGCCGCGCGCGGTGCGGCGACGACGCGGCCGTCGCGCGCGGCGTCCGCGAGCGCCGTCGGAACCGTGAGGTCGCGCAGCCCGCCCGGCAGCTCGTACGCGCCGACGACGGCCGACTGCGTCCGCTCCGGGACGACCACGGCGCCGAAGTCGCCGCCGAGCGCCTCGACCGCCGCCTGCGCCGTCGCGTCGAGCGTCTCCGCGAGGGACAGCGGCTCGCCGAGCAGCGACGCGATCCGGTAGAAGGCCCGCTGGATGCGCGCCTGCCGCGCGCGCTCGCCGAACGTCTCCGCGTTGCGCAGCGCGAGCGACGCGAGACTCGCGAACGCCTCGAGCGAGTCGAAGTCCGCATCGTCGAAGCGCCGCCCGCGCTCGCGGATGCCGACGCCCAGGACGCCGCGCGTCTCGCCGGCCCACACCATCGGAGCGACCAGCGCGCGCGAGAAGCCCTCGTACGCGCCATGCGGTACGCGGTCCTCGAGCGTCTCGTAGTCCTCGGCGACCGGCCGCTCGCGCCGCAGCGCGATCGCGGCAACGCCCTTGTCCGGCGCGAACTCGAACCCCACGAGCTCCGGGTCGAGGCCGTAGACCGCGGCGCAGCGGAGGACGCCGCGCTCGCGGTCGAGCAGGTAGCAGTCGGCCGCGTCGGCGCGCAGGAGCTTCGGGACCTCTTCGACGAGGCGCTGCAGCACGGCGTCCAGCTCGAGCTCGCTCGTGACGACCTGCGCCGCGTGCAGCAGCGCGCCGCGCTGCTCGAAGCGGCGCTGGTTCTCCGCGAGCAGGCGCGCTGTCTGCAGCGAGACGCCGACCTCGCGCGCGACCGACTCCACCAGGAAGCGCTCGCCCTCGTCGAGCGGCTCTGCCCGGTCGACGTGGATCGCGACGGCGCCGGCGGTGAGGGTCTCCTCGTCCGCGACGTCGATCGTCACGCCGTCGGCGCGCAACGCGTCCCGCACCTGCTCGGACGCGACGCGCACGACCTCGGCGACGTCGAGCTCCCCGTGCACGTTGCGTGCGATCTCGGCGACGAGCTGCTCGCGCGCGAGCGCGCTCCGGAGCGCCTCGGCCCACCGTAGCCGGTCGAGCGCGAGCGCCGCCTCGCCGGCCAGCGCCTGCAGGAGCGCGATCTCCTCCTGCGTGAACGCGTGCGGCTCGCGCGTCGTCGCGGCGACGAGCACACCGATCACGCGCTCGTCGGCGCGCATCGGCACCCACACGCCGCTCTTCGCGCCGATCTGCTCGACGAGCCGAGGGCTGACCCGCGCGGAGCTCGCAACGTCGTAGACCGCGACCGGCGCGCCGTCGAAGACCGCGCTCGCGATGCCGGACGGCTCGGCCCGGAGGTCGACGCGGAGCTCTCGCCACCAGTCCGCCTCCCGGCCGTCGAGCTCGCCGTAGACGCCGCTCGCCGCGCGGCCGTCCTCGTCGACGATCACGGCCGCCGCGAAGTCGACGCGCAGGAGCTCCTGCACCTGCCGGACGAGCGGCCGCGCCGCGCCCTCCGGGTCGCGCGCGCGGGCCAGGGCGTTCGAGATCGAGGCGACCACCCCGAGCTCGCGGTCGCGCAGCGAGACGCGCTCCTCCGCCTCGGAGACGCGGCGCACGCCGCCGACGAGGAGCCCGCGGTCGCTCCAGCGCAGGACGAAGAGCAGCGCCGGCACGAGCGCCACCATGATCGCCGCGAACGCGACCCAGACGTGCCCGCCGAGGGGCTGCCGGTCGTAGAGGACGAGGGCACCGAACATCGTCGCCGCGGCCCCGATCGCGGGGAAGACGGCGACGACCGCGACCTCGACCGGATGGGCGTGTGCGCGGTCTCTCCACACGGCCGGCGCGAGCGCGGCCGTGACGGCGAAGTACACGCCTGCCAGGAGCAGCAGCGGCAGCGCGTTGAGCAGGACGGATTGGGTTCCGATGCTCACGGGGGTCCCGAATGGTACGCCGGTGGCGGGCCCGGATCCTGCCCGTCACGCCGCCGCACGCGGAGAAGAGAAAGCCCGCCGCTCGGGGGGGTCAGCGCGGCGGGCCTTCTCGATTGCTCACCGCGGCCTCATGGCCAGGTACGCGCACCGCGGTTCGCATCGCCCAGTTCGGTGACCGTAACGCCGTGCGCACGAACGGATCAATAGGCCGACGGACCCATCTTTGCAACCTGGGGAGATAGGCGTGTGCCCGCGGAAACGCGGCACCGGTTAGGTTGCCCGCGTGGCCGAGGAGTCGAAGTCGGAGCGGCTCGACCGCGAGCTGATCGAGCTCCTCAACGAGCTGCGCGTCGCGCTGCCGGGCGTCCAGGTGCTGTTCGCGTTCCTGCTCACCCTGCCGTTCACGCAGCGGTTCGAGCGGCTGGCCGACCGCGACAAGGCCGTCTACTTCGCCGGCCTGCTCTCCGCGGTCGTCGCGAGCGCGCTCCTGATCGCGCCGAGCTCGTACCACCGCCTGCGGTTCCGCTCCCACGACAAGGAGCAGCTGATCATCACGTCCAACCGCCTGATCCTCTTCGGCATGGGGTTCGTGGCCCTCGCAATGAGCTGCTCCGTGTTCGTGATCGCGGAGTTCGTCTACGGCGGCGTGGTCGGGACGATCGTCGCGATCGGCGTCGTCGTGCTGTTCGGCTGGTTCTGGTATGCGCTGCCGTTGACGCGCGACCTCCGGCGCTAGAGTGGCCCGCGTGGGCGTCCGGAAGGTCCTCCTCGCGTCGCCGCGCGGCTATTGCGCGGGAGTCGAGCGCGCGGTCGAGACGGTCGAGAAGGCGCTCGAGCTCTACGGCCCGCCGGTCTACGTCCGCAAGCAGATCGTCCACAACCTCCACGTCGTCCGCGACCTCGAGGCGCGAGGCGCGGTGTTCGTCGACGAGGAGACGGACGTGCCGGAGGGCGAGACCGTCGTCTTCTCGGCCCACGGCGTCGCGCCGTCGGTGCACGCGAACGCGACTGCGCGGCGGCTGAACACGATCGACGCGACGTGCCCGCTCGTGACGAAGGTGCACGTGCAGGCGCGGCGCTACGCGGCGTCCGGCTACACGATCGTCCTCATCGGCCACGCCGGGCACGAGGAGGTCGTCGGCACGATGGGCGAGGCGCCGGACTCGATCGTGCTCGTGGAGTCGGTCGCGGACGTCGACGCGCTCGAGTTCCCGTCGGACGCGAGGCTCGCGTACGTGACGCAGACGACGCTCTCGGTCGACGAGACCTCCGAGATCATCACCGCGCTGCGCAGCCGGTTCCCGGACATCTACGCACCGAAGAAGGAGGACATCTGCTACGCGACCTCCAACCGGCAGTGGGCCGTGAAGGAGATGCTCGCCGAGATCGACCTCCTGCTCGTGATCGGCTCGCGCAACTCGTCGAACTCGAACCGCCTCGTCGAGGTCGCGCGCGTCGGCGGCGTCGCCGCGTACCTCATCGACGACGACACGGAGATCGACGCGGCGTGGCTCGACGGCGTCCAGGTGGTGGGCGTCACTTCGGGTGCGTCCGCGCCGGAGAAGCTCGTCGAGCGCGTGTGCGACTGGTTCCGCGCGCGCGGCGTGACGGACATCGAGCCGTACCGGCTCGTCGACGAGGACGTCGAGTTCCGCCTGCCGATCGAGCTCCGCCGCGAGCTCACGCTCGCCGCCTCGCAGGACTAGCGGGCTACGACGTCTGGCTGTCGGTGCGCGGCGCGCTCGCGCAGCGGCCGTCCCGGAAGTCGACGTACCGCCACGAGGGGAGGATCCACGTCCACTTCGAGCCCGACGGGACGACGTGCATGGTGTGCCGCACGACGAACGGCTCGAGGTCCTGCTCCTTCAGCGTCACGCGCACCTCGACCGCCTTGCTGCGCACGAAGCGGCCATTGCCGAGGCCGACCGCCTCGTCGGTGACCGGGCCGGGCGTCGCGCGCACGAACTTCGCACTGAACCGCGAGCGGTTCTCGCACCCGACGTACTCGCCCTTCGGGGCTACCCGCTGGTCGATCGGATGCAGGTCGGACCACGCCTCGCTGTAGCGGTTCATGACGATCAGCCGCACGACCCCGACCGCGAACTCCCCGGGGTCGCCCTGCGGCCCGTCGTCGCGCGTGAGGTACACGCCGGCGGCGATGGCGACCGCAACCGCGACGACGAGCGCGATCGCGAGCCGCGAGGGCTTCACGTCGCCGCCCGCTCGAGCCTGAGCTCGCTGTCTGCCTCGACCGAGACGGCGAGCGTCTCGGCGGCGATGCGGTCGGCGAACGCGAGGAGACGCTCGTCCGGGATCCACAGCTTGATGCGGTCCGTGACCTGCAGGCCGGTGTCCTTGCGGAGGACCTGCACGGCGCGGATCAGGTCGTACAGGTCGGCCTCGAGGCGGAGGTCGTCGTCGAGCGCCGTGTCGAGCGCGACCGTCAGGCCGTCGTCCGCCGCAACGGCCCAGCCCTCGAGGCCGACGCGCTCGACGAGCACCTCGTCGGGGCCGAGCTCGTGGGTGTCGACGCGGAAGCGGCCGCCCTCGAGCTCCTCGAACCGGCCCTCGGCGAGCGCGGCGCGCACGTCGCGGAGGGCCGCGCCGAGCTTCGGCCCGAGCACGGGCAGGTTCGGCTTCACGCGCAGCTCGCTGGCTGCGACGTCGCCGAACTCGACCTCCTTCACGCGCAGCTCGTCGGCGATCTCGTCCGCATGCGACCGTGCGACCTCCGCGCCGGCGACGACGAGGCGGCGCAGCGGCTGGCGCAGCTTCAGGCCGGACGTCGATCGCGCCTGACGGCCGAGCTCGACGACGCGGCGCACCTCCGCGATCTCCGCGAGGAGCGCGTCGTCGACCGCGTGCGCCTCCGGCCACGGCGCGAGGAACACCGACATCGGCCCGGTCTGTACGAGGTTGCGCCACAGATGGTCGGTGAGGAACGGCATCACCGGCGCGATCACGCGCAGCGACTGCACGATCGCGTACCAGAGCGTCCTGAAGGCGGCGTCGTCGTACGAGTAGAAGCGTCGGCGCGAGCGGCGGATGTACCAGTTCGAGAGGTCCTCGATGAACGCCTCGAAGGCGCGGATCACGTTCGAGGTGAGCGTCTCCTCGTACGCGGTCGTCGCGTCGCGGACGAACGCATGCGTCCGCGCGACCAGCCACCGGTCGAGCGCCCGCTCGACGGGCGGACCGGCCTCGAGGTCGGCGAGCGTCGGCTTGAAGCCCTCGATGTTCCCGTAGTCGACGAGGAACTTCGCCGAGTGCCAGAACGTGAGCAGCCTGCGCTTGATCTCGTGCGCCGGGCCGAAGCCGAACAGCAGGTTGCGGTCGGGCGGCTGCGCGCAGAACTGCCACCGCATCACGTCCGCGCCCATGCGGCGGAACGCGTCCTCCGCGTCGATCATGTTCCCCCACGAGCCGTGCATCTCGCGGCCGTGCTCGTCGAGCATCTTCTCGTAGCCGAGCACCTGCTTGAACGGCGAGCGGCCGACGAGCGCGACGGACATGAAGAGCTGCGAGTAGAACCACAGCCGGATCTGCTCGCGCATCTCCGAGACCCAGTCGGCGGGGAACCACTCCTCCCAGACCGGATGGTCGGGCAGGTCGGCCTTCGTCAGCCCCTTCGCCGCGCCGGTCGCGTAGCCCTCGGGGATCCACTCCTCGTTCTCCCAGCCGAGCGTCGAGAAGGGGACGATGCCCGCGTCGAGCCAGACGTCGCCGACCTCCGGGATGCGCGTGACCGTCTCGCCGCACTGCTCGCAGCGGATCGGCACGCGGTCGATCCACGGGCGGCGCAGCTCCTGCAGCCCCTCGAAGCCGGAGACGGCGCGCTCGCGCAGCTCGTCCTTCGACCCGATCACGTTGAGGTGGCCGCACGAGCACGGGTAGAACGGGAGCGGCAGGCCGTAGTAACGGCGGCGCGAGATGTTCCAGTCGCCCATGTTCCTCAGCCAGTCGTCCATGCGCTTGCCCATGTACTCGGGGACCCACTGCACCGACGCGTTCGCCTCGAGCAGCTGCGGGCGCACCTCCTCCACGGAGATGAACCAGTCGTCCGAGAGCCGCCAGATGAGCGGCGTGTCGCAGCGCCAGCAGTGCGGGTAGCGGTGCTCGTAGCGGCCGGCTTCGACGAGGAAGCCCGTCTCGGCGAGACGCCCGACGATCTGGTCCGCGGACTCGGTCGTCGAGAGGCCGTGCAGCCAGCCGTAGTCGTCGTAGAACTTGCCCGCCTCGTCGACGGGCGTGAGCGTCGGCAGATCGTGCACGCGCGAGAGCTCGAAGTCCTCGGGGCCGCAGCCCGGCGCGATGTGGACGACACCGGTGCCCTCCTCGAGCGAGACCTCGTCCCACGGGATCACGCGATGCTCGATGCCCTGCGCCGCCGGGAGGTCGTCGAACGGCCCGCGGTAGCGCCAGCCGACGAGCTCGGAGCCGCGCAGGCGCTCCTCGAAGCTCTCGTCGGGGTACCGCGCCGCGAGCACCCACTCGCCGTTCTCGCGCCGCGCGTACTCCGCATCCGGGTTGACCGCGGCCGCCACGTTCGCGGGCAGCGTCCACGGCGTCGTCGTCCACACGACGAGCGACTCGCCCTCGCGGTCGAGCAGCGGGAGGCGGACGAAGAGCGACGGGTCGACCTTCTCCTGGAACACGCCGGCCTGCGTCAGCTCGTGCTGCGAGAGCGACGTGCCGCAACGCGGACACCACTCCGTCGAGCGGTGCCCCATGTACAGCCATCCGCGCTCGTGGCAGAGGCGCAGGAACTTCCAGATGTACTCGATGTTCGTGTCGCTGAACGTGAAGTAGTCGTTGCCCCAGTCCATCCACTGGCCGAGCCGGATCGATCCGCGCGTGAGCTCCGTCGAGTAGTGGACGACGACGTCGCGGCACTTCTCCGCGAACTTCTCGAGCCCGTACTCCTCGATCTCGCGCTTCGAGTTGAGTCCGAGCTCGCGCTCGACGCCGACCTCGATCCAGAGCCCCTGGCAGTCGAACCCGTTCTGGTAGCGCTGGTCGAAGCCGCGGAGCGCCTTGTAGCGCTGGAAGACGTCCTTCAGCGTCCGCCCCCACGCCGTGTGCACCGCGAGCTTCTTGTTCGCGGTCACCGGCCCGTCGACGAACGACCACCTGGGGCCGCCCCGGTTCCGGGCGCGGAGCTGCTCGAAGGTCTGCTCGCGCTCCCAGATCTCGAGGATCTCGCGCTCGAGCGCGTCGTTGTCCGGGACCGCAGGCAGGGGCTGGAACATGGCTTCGGCGATTGTAGAGACGGGAAGAAAGTCCTCTTTGCGCGCGTTAGACCCCGAAACGGAAGGGGAAAGGAACCGCATGGCAACAGATGCAACGACCGGGACCTTCGAGGCGGAGGTCCTGCAATCCGAGGGGAAGGTCCTCGTCGACTTCTGGGCGGAATGGTGTGGCCCGTGCCACGCCGTCGCGCCCGTCCTCGACCGGATCGCCGACGAGCGCGACCTGAAGCTCGTCAAGGTGAACATCGACCAGGAGCAGGAGCTCGCCCAGCGCTACGGCGTCGCGTCGATCCCCATGATGATCCTGTTCGAGAACGGCGCGCCCCAGGCGGCCGCCGTGGGCGCCCAGCCCAAGGGCTCGCTCGAGCGGGCGCTCGGCCTCGCCGAGACGAGCGACGTCTCCGCCTAGTTCTCGGCCTCGACCTTTTCCTCGTGGGGGACCGGTGACGCTGCGCGCGACGCCGGCTCCTCCACCAGGTTCAGGACCCGCATGCCGTGGACGAAGACCACGGTGCCGCCGAGCCAGCCGCCCAGCGCGAGGACCGCGTAGCCGATCAGCGTGAGGACGAACGGCCCGCCGGCCAGCTCGCGGTCGACGTAGCTCCCGTGGCCGGCGCCGGCCGTGATCGCGAAGACGATCGTCGCCGCGAGCATCACGACCATGTGGAACGTGGCCGTGCGCCAGAGCGGCGTGCTGCGCGGGAGCTGCAGCCAGTCGAAGAAGCCGGTCCCGGCGGTGAGGACCGTCGAGACGAGCCCGACGATGAGCGCGAGCCACCAGGCCTGCGTGAAGGCATCCTCCGCGACGCCGAGCTTGCTCAGGACGGCCGCCGCGACGGCGAACGTGTAGATCCCGATCGTCGCGTCCGTCAGCGGCGGATGCGACGGGTGGCCGGGAAGCCCTTGGACCAGGTGCCGAGGCTTCAGGACCGCGATCGCGCGATTCTACGCGCTCTGCGGTCGTGCCTACGCTGCGCCGGTCGCGTCGAGATACGTCTGGAACGCGAGGTGCTTGGCGAGATACGTCTCGATCGCCGTCACCCCGGTCCCGACCCACTCCTCGACCCAGGTCTCGGAGAGGTCGTCCTCGATCCGGTGGATGCTGCCGCGGTCGTCCATGACGTCATGATCGGCAGGAGCCCGGACACCTGCATGAGCCATTCGGCCCATTCTCGGGGGCCGCGTCGCCTATAGCTTGCGACTCACCTGTGGCCGGCTTTCTGATCGTGAACGAGCGCTCGGGCGACGATTCGGGCACCGACGAGCTCCTGGAGACCGCAAAGCGTCTCGGGATTCACGTGCACGTCCTCCAAAAGGGGGAGGACGTGGCGGCCCTCGCGCGTGAGGCTCCCGCAGGTCCCATCGGGATGGCAGGCGGCGACGGCTCGCTCGCGCCGGTCGCCCAGGTCTGCCTGGAGCGGGAACTCCCGTTCGTGTGCGTCCCCTTCGGGACGCGGAACCACTTCGCGCGCGACCTCGGCCTCGACCGCGACGACCCGGTTGCGGCGCTCGCCGCCTTCACGGAGGGCGTCGAGCGGCGCATCGACGTCGGCTGGGCGAACGAGCGGCTGTTCCTCAACAACGTCTCGCTCGGCGTCTACGCGCGCCTCGTCCACCGGCGCGAGCACCACCGCCGGCGCCGCGACGCGCTCGCCCGCCTGCGCGCGCTGACGATCCTCGTGCGGCACCCCCACGCCGTCGGGATCACCGTCGACGGGGAGCCGATCAGCGCCCGCGTCGTGCTTGTCGGGAACAACTCCTACAGCCTCGAGGTGCTCTCGCTCGGCGAGCGCGAGCGGCTCGACGAGGGCTGCGTGCACCTCTACGCGCCGACCGGCCTGCTGCGCGGCGGGTGGGAGGAGCGCAAAGGCGACCGCTTCGTGGTCGACGCGAGGCGCGGCCGCCTCGAGGCTGCGGTCGACGGCGAACCCGACGAGCTCGAGACGCCCATCGAGTTCCGCGTCTCGCCGCAGGCCCTGCGCGTGCTCGTGCCGCCGTCGCGCGACTGAGTACGCTCCCGGGATGGAGAACCCGGAGCCCACCGAGGAAGAGCACGAGCAGGCAGGCACGGAGCGCCACCGCGAGGAGGAGGACATGCGGGGCGCGACCGAGCAGGACATGCCGGACGAGGCGGACGGCGACGAGTGAGCCCGCGGGCCGCGTCGGCGACGGTCCACGAGCTGTCGCGTATCGGGCTGCTCGCGGAGCTGTCCGGCGAGACGCTGACGCGGCTCGCATCGCGCATGCGGCGCGAGGACGTGCCCGCCGGGCGCGGCGTCGTCGTCGAGGGCGAGCCCGGCGACCGCTTCTACGTCGTGCTCGCCGGCATCTTCTCGGTCTCGCAGAGCTCGCTCGGCGCGCGCCGCGTGCTGCGGCCGGGCGACTACTTCGGCGAGGTCGCGCCCGCAATGGACGTGCCGCGCACCGCGACGGTGCGCGCCCTCACGCCCGGCACGGTCGCGAGCTGCGACCGCGAGACCTTCGAGACCCTCGTCAAGCCCCTGTTCAGTGCCTGAGCGCGTCGTCTTCCTGCACTCCGCGCTCGGCGACTCACGCCTGTGGTCCCGCCAGGTCGAGCTGTTGCGCGACCGCTACGACGTGATCGCGCCCGACCTCCCCGGCTACGGCGACGAGCCGATGCCGGCGGAGCCGTTCTCGTTCGTCGACCGCGTGGCGGCGCTGCTGCCGGCGACGCTCGTGGGCAACTCGTTCGGCGGCGGCGTCGCGCTGCGCACCGCGCTCGCGCACCCGGACCGCGTGCCGAAGCTCATGCTCGTCGCGGCCGGCATGCCCGACCACGAGTGGGGGCAGCCGCTGCGCGACTACTGGGCGCGCGAGGAGGAGCTCTTCGAGGCGGGCGACCTCGACGGCGCGACGCAGCTCAACCTCGACTTCTGGGTCGCGCCCCAGCACCACGAGGCCGTTCGGCCGCAGCAGCGCCGCGCGTTCGAGCTGCAGAGCGCCCACGAGGAGCCGGAGGTCCGCTGGCCGGAGCTGCCTCCGCTCTCGGAGCTGCGGGCCGAGACGCTCGTCGTCGTCGGCGACCGCGACCAGCCCGACTTCACGGCGATCGGCGAGCGCATCGTGCGCGAGGCGCCGCGCGCGCGGCTCGAGGTCGTCGAAGGCGCCGGTCACCTCGTCGCGGTCGAGCGGCCCGACGCGTTCGACCGGCTACTGCTCGAGTTCCTCGAGCACGGCATCGGCTAGCCGCGGCCAGGCCGCGCGCGCCCAGTCGCCGAACGCGAGGTCGGTGAGGCACGCGAGCGCGACGTTCACGTCCGGGTCGACCCAGAGGAACGTGCCGCTGCGACCGAAGTGGCCGAACGCACGCGGGGAGTTGCGACTGCCGGTCCAGTGCGGGCTCTTCCCGTCGCGCAGCTCGAGGCCGAGCCCCCAGTCGTTCGGGCTCTGCCGTCCGAAGCCCGGCAGCACGCCGTCCAGGCCGGGGAACTGCACCTCGCGCGCCTCGGCGAGTGTCTCGGCCGCGACGCGCTCCGGCGCGAGCAGCTCGCGCGCGACCGCGAGCAGGTCGCTGAGCGTCCCGTCCGCGCCCGAGCCGGGATGGCCGGCGAGCGGCCGGCCCCACACATGCTCGTAGTAGGCGGCAAACGGCATCTCGGAGCGCGCCTCGACATGCCGGCCGAGCGCGGCGAAGCCGGCGTTCGAGTAGATGCGGCGGGTGCCGGGCCTCGCGATCGGCTCGCCCTCGTCGAACGGCAGCCCGGAGGCGTGCGCGAGCAGGTGCCGCACCGTGGATCCGGGCGGCCCGGCAGGCTCGTCGAGGTCGACGACGCCCTCCTCCGCCGCCACGAGTACGGCCACGGACGACGCGAGCTTCGTGACCGACGCCCAGGCGAACGTGCGCTCCCTGTCGCCGTGCGCGGCCTCCGCGGCTCCGACGACGCCGACCGCGGTGTGGGCGCTCGGCCAGGTGTCGATTTGCCTCAGAGCCTCCACGGCGCCGACACTACTGGGGTGGAACGGCAGCGGATCTCGTCCGGAGCGTCCTTCGAGGAGCGCGTCGGCTACTCGCGCGCGGTGCGGATCGGGCCGCACATGTGGATCGCCGGCACCGCGCCGATCATGCCCGACGACGCCGATCCGCCCGCATCCGCGTACGAGCAGGCGCGGCGCTGCACCGAGATCATCGCCGCGGCGCTGGCCGAGGCCGGCGGCAGCCTCGACGACGTCGTGCGCACGCGGCTCTACGTCACCGACGCATCGCTGATCGGGGACGTCGGCCGCGCACACCGCGAGGCCTTCGGCACGGCGCGCCCGGCGACCACGGGCGTCGTGACGGGGCTCCTCGACCCGCGCTGGCTGGTCGAGATCGAGGCCGAGGCGTACATCGAATGACGAACGGCGATACTGCCGACGGGATGAAGCAGATCTATCCGGCCTCCATCACGGGCAAGGGCGCAACCGGGACGCCCGGCGCGTACGCGAGCGTGCTCGACCACAAGTTCGGCGCGGGCGCGCCGTACACGCTCGGCGTCGAGGAGGAGTACATGCTCATCGACCCGGAGACGTGGGACCTCGTGCAGCACATCGACTCGGTGCTCGCGGCCGTCGCGGAGGGAGAGCACGAGTCGCGGCTGCACGCGGAGCTGATGCAGTCCGTGCTCGAGGTGACGACGCCCGTCTGCCGCACGGCCGCGGACGTCGAGCGCAACCTGCGCGAGCTGCGCGCCTATGTGGCGGAGATCGCGCGCTCCGAGGGCTGCCGCTTCGCCTCCGCGGGCACGCACCCGTTCAGCCTCTTCGAGCGCCAGCGCATCACCGCGCGCGACCGCTACCGGATCCTCGTCGACCAGATGCAGTACATCGCGCGGCGCGAGCTGATCTTCGGGATGCACATGCACGTCGCGGTCGACGACCCGGAGAAGGCGATCCAGGTCGTGAACGGGCTGCTCGTGCACCTGCCGCAGCTGCTCGCGTTGTCGGCGAACTCGCCGTTCTGGCGCGGCGAGCCGACCGGGCTCGCGTCGTCGCGGCAGATGGTGTTCGCCGCGTTCCCACGCTCGGGCCCGCCGCCGCGGTTCAAGGACTACGCCGACTACGCGGAGGTCGTCGGCCAGCTCGAGCGCACGGGCTGCATCGCCGACTACACGCACATCTGGTGGGACATCCGCCTGCACCCGCGGCTCGGCACGGTCGAGATGCGCGTGTGCGACGCGGTCACGCGCATCGAGGACGTCGTCGCGATCACCGCGTTCTTCCAGGCGCTCGTGAAGATGTACTGCGAGGAGTACGACGCGGGTCGCGAGATCCCGACGTACCACCGCATCCTCACGACGGAGAACAAGTGGCTCGCCGCGCGCTACGGGCTCGAGGCGCCGATCATGGATCTCGCCACGGGCCGGCGGAACCGCGCGCCCGTCGCGCAGCTCATCCGCCGGACGCTGCGCGACGTCCAGCCGCACGCGCGCGAGCTCGGCTCCGAGCGCGAGCTCGAGGGCGTGCGCGACATCCTCGGGCGCGGCAACGGCGCCGACGGGCAGCTGCGCGTGTGGAACGCGAACCGCGACATCACGGAGGTCGTGCGCGAGCTCGCGGCGGCCACCGAGGTCGCCGCCGCGAGCGCGGCCGCCTAGACCGGCTTTCTCAGCGCGGTGACGCGGTAGCCGTTCGTCGTCGCGATCGTCGCGAAGGTACCGACGCGGTCGCGCAGCTCGAGCGTCCCGTCCGCCCGCATCGAAAGGCGCACGTGCATGAGTGCGTCGCGCGGCACGACCCACGGGAGGTCGATGCAGACGGCGATCCGTGCCTCCGTGTACAGCCCGTGCACGAACGCAGGCTCATCCTCGCGGCCGTAGAGCGTGAACGCCCACTCGCCGCCGTGCGTCGTCGCGCGCGTGACGGGGTAGCCCGCCATCGGCTCGCCCTCCTCGCCCTTCGCGACGACGACGCGCGCGTACAGCCCGCCCGTCGCTACCGACACCGCGCGCACGCGGTAGTTCGTCTCGGACAGGTACTCGATCAGGTAGAGCGTCTCTCCGTCCGGCGAGAGCGCGTCGTAGCCGAAGTCGCCGTCGAGCTCGATCGTCTTGCGCACGCGCAGCGTGCCGGTGTCGACGACGGCGAAGCGTGTCGTCGCGCCGCGCGCGAGCGACGGGAGCACGAGGGTCCGCCCGTCGTGCGAGACACCGCCGCGCGTGCCGTCGAGCGTCACAACCGCGACGCCGTAGCGGCCGGCGATGCGGTGCGCGCGCAGCACCTTGCCGTCGCGCACCCGCACCGCGCGGACGCCTGTGCCGCCGCCGCTCGCCGTCACGACGTAGCGCACGTCGCCGGCGCGGACGCTCGTCGCGGTTCCGGGAGCAGGCCCCTTCACGGCAGAAGCCGTCGTTCGCAGAGCCACCGCCCGCATCGTCCCGTCGGCCGCGGCCGACCACAGGCGGCCGGGGCCGTACGCGACCGAGCCGTCGGACGCGAGCCGCACATGGCCCGCGATCCGCCCGCGCGGGAGGTCGTAGACCCACACGTCGCGGTTGAGTCCGAACGCGAGTAGGCGGCCGTCGAGCGAGAGCGAGGCCGACGGAAGCATCGGCATCACTGCCGCCACGCGCCCGAACTGCTTCACGCGTACGATCCGCTGCCTCGGCACGTCGACCGTCGCGACGATGCCGGCCGCAGCGCCGGCCGCGTACAGCCGGCGGCCGTCCTTCGACAGCGCGAGCGCGTACGACGCCGATCGCAGGTAGTTCGCGCCGCCCGGCAGGTCGATGCACTTCGCGGTGCCGCGCGCCATGTCGAGCACGTGGATCATCGCCTCGCCCGAGCCCTCGATGTAGAGCGTGAAGACGTAGCGCCCGTCGCGGGACTCGACACGCGACCACGCCTGACCCTGGATGAGCGCCGGCTCGTCGGCGTCTTTCAGCGCGGCCGGGTCGAGCGTGCCGTGCGCGACCGACGCGACCCGCACGAGGTAGCCGTTCCGCTTCTGCTCGACGAGGTAGAGCCGGTCGCCGCGCAGCCCGTCGAACGCGAACTGCCCCGGGAACGAGACGCGATCCTCGCCGACGGCAAAGCTCGTGCGCCCGCCGCCGGCGGTCGTCGAGACGACCCGCCGCCCGTCGGCCGAAAGGCCCGCGAGCGTCCAGCCGGCCGGCAACTGCGTCGCCGCGGACACGCGTCCGGTCGCGAGCTCGTACGTCGTGGCGCTCGCGCCGTCCTGCGAGACGAGGCGCGAGCCGTCGCCGCTCACGGCGGCGGTCCGGTACGCGTCGCGGAGCGCGCCGCTGCGCGCGTCGAAGACCGTCACGGGCTTGTTCTGCCCGCCGACGACCGCGACGGCGGAGCCGCCCCCGGCGGTCAGGGCCAGCGGGCCGCACTGCAGCGGCGGGCACGGCGCCGCCCGGGCGGCCGAGGGGACGAGCGCGGCGAGCGCGAGGACGATCGGGATGGCGAGGCGGACGCGCATGGAGAGCTCCCTTCTCCGGTTCCACCTCCGTATCCGCCGGGAGGGCCTGGACCTCACGCGGCCCGCCGGCCGTAGGGACCTGGTGGGAGACCTGCGTCGTAGAGTCCGTGGGTGGGCGAGCGCGCGTGGATCCGTGGCGCCCAACGCGGCTCTGTCCGCGACCTCGAGCTGCTCTTCCGCGAGCACTGGCCCCGGGCCTACCGGGCCGCCTACCTCGTGTGCGGCGACGCCGCCGCGGCCGAGGACATCGCGCAGGAGGCGTTCCTGGCCGCGATCAGGCACCTCGACCGCTTCGACCGTCGCCGCCCGTTCGGGCCGTGGCTCCACCGGATCGTCGTCAACCGCGCGATCGACTTCACACGCGCACGGCGCCTGCGGGCGGAGATCGAGCTCGGCGACCATGTCGCGGCGCCCGCCTCGCCCGAGCTCGACGGCACGACGTTCG
>JBKPLI010000203.1:0-15998 GCA_046731555.1 Actinomycetota bacterium
GGCGCTCGTCTGCCGAGTCAGGCTCACGCTTCCGGCCCCAAGGATGGAGCGAGCAGCCTGAGAAACGCCGGAAACTAACTCCCGCGCAACCGTCCGCCGAGCGATCGAGCGCGGCAAGCTCGTCATCGGCGGGATCACGGCGCGCGAGATCGGACGGATCACGCTCGTCGAGGCGCTGGAGTTGACCGCGTTCGTCGCGCGGCGCGACCCGCAGCGGCACCGCCGCTTCGCTGCACGCTGGATGTTCCGCTACCTCCAGGAGAGCGACCAGATCAGGATCGACGACGGAAGAACTCGACGAGGGAACGCTGTGGTACTGGATGGGCGAAGCGACCGCGAACGTGCGCGCCGGACTCGTCCCGCACCTCGCCTCGCCGAGGTTGTTCGGGCGCAGGCGGCCGACCGAGCATGCGTTCCCGACGTTCCATGAGTTGTCGCGCATGCGCAGCCGGAACATCCTCGACGCCCTCGACGAGTGGAGGGACCCGTTCCCTCAGCGGCCCGCTCCAGCGCGGCGCTTCGGGCAGGGAGTGTCCAGCGAGGTGAAGCGGTGGCGCGCGCGGCGCAGGCACGACGTGAACGAGCAGAGCTAGGCCCACCCGCGCCGCATCTCGTGCAGGTCGCGGACGGCGACGCGGAGTGATGTCGACGCCCCGGCGCGACGTGACCGTCGACAGCGACGCCAGGCGATCTGCTCTTCGTGCGCCACCGGGTCGAAGGCGCTGGAGGCGGACACCTCGCCGAAGCTCGGCGGTCACCTGGAGGGCGAAAGCCGTTGCGCACGTTCTCCGGTCCGCGGTTGCCGACGTTTCGCGCGGCAGCCACGCGTCAACACGTTACGGCGTGGACGAGGTGAAGGTCGAGGCCGCGATCGCCGAGCGGGTGGCACGCAACGACGCGATGTTCCGCGCGGCGAACGAGCGGATCCGCGCGGCGGCCGAGACGCTCGACACGACGGTCAGGCTCGTCCCTTTCATCTGCGAGTGCGCGGACGAACGGTGCGTCGACGTCGTCCGGCTCGAGCTGCGCGATTACCGCGAGATACGGTCGAACCCGCGCTGGTTCGTGAACGTCCCCGGGCACCAGACGGCCGCGCGCGGGTGGGTCGAGGTCGTGGCGACGCGGGACGGCTACGTGATCGTGGAGAAGGTCGGACGGGCCGGCGAGGTGGTCGAGGAATTAGCCGCCCGCGAGTTCGGCGGCCCGGATCCCGGCTAGGGTGGACTCGCGATGTCCGAGGAGCGCGAACGGCGGATCGGGATGAACGAGGCCCTCTTCCGAGAGGTCAACGAGCGGATCGAGGCCGTGAACGAGGCGTTCGCAACGGTCACCGACGAGATGTCGATCGTCTGCGAGTGCGGCATGCAGAGCTGCGTCGACCAGATCGTCATCCCGCGTGCCGAGTACGAGGAGCTGCGGTCCGATCGGACGCTGTTCGCCGTGATCCCCGGCCACGAGATCCCGGACGTCGAGGACGTCGTCCGGCGGCGCGACGGCTACGACGTCGTGCGGAAGCGCAAGGGCGTCCCGGAGCTGGTCGCGAAGGCGACCGACCCGCGGTCGCTCCGCTAGCGCCGGGCTCTCCCCACGCGCTCGCCTATGGGCCGTTCGGCCCATGACAGCGCCGCCGCGGCCCTCTACGTTCCGGCCCAGGCAGTCCCTGCGGCACCCCCTCGTCAGACTTGCGGCGCTTCACCATCCTCGCGGCGGCGTGTGCCGCCGCCTTCTTCTTCGCGTCCTCCGCGCACGCTGGGCCGCGCATGTACTTCGGCTTCCTGGACGACACGAGCTTCCGCTGGAACGCGGACCGGGAGGAGGCGCTCGACGCGGCGCGCGGCGCGAACGCGTCGGTGCTGCGGACGATCGTGCACTGGGACCACGTCGCCCCTGAGCGGCCGCTGCGCGCGTCGAGCCCCTGGGACCCGGCCTACAACTTCGACGACCTCGACGAGTTCGTGCGCGGCGCGCAGCAGCGCGGGTTCGAGGTGCTGCTCACGATCTGGGGGACGCCCGCCTGGGCGAACGGCGGCGTGGCGCCGAACGTGCCGCCGACCGACGCCGACGACTTCCGCGAGTTCACGCACGCGGTCGCGCTGCGGTACTCCGGCCTGTTCCCCGGCTACCCGTTCGCGCGCTTCATCTCGATCTGGAACGAGCCGAACAGCCCGCGCTTCCTCGCCGCCGACGACCGGGCGGCCGCGTACGCGAAGCTCGCGGCGGCGGGCTACGAGGGTGCGAGGGCCGGCAGCCCGCGCGCGCTCGTCGCGATCGGCGAGACCGCGTCGCGGCACTGCCCGGCGACGTTCATGCAGGCGGTCGCGAAGGCCGACCCCGAGCTGCGCTTCGACGCGTGGGCGCATCACCCGTACCCGCCGACCGGCGACGAGTCGCCCGACGCGCGCGCCCAGTGGCCGGACGTCGGCCTCCAGGAGCTCGGCCGCTTCGGCGACGAGGTCGACGAGGCGTTCGGCCGCACCGACGTCCCGCTCTGGGTCTCCGAGTACGCCGAGTCGACCACCGCGGTCACGCCGGTGCAGCAGGCGCTCGACCTCAGGCGCGCCGTCGAGCTCGCCGCGCGCGTGCCGCGCGTGCAGATGCTCGTGTGGCTCATGCTGCGCGACCATCCGGGCGAGCCGTGGCAGAGCGGCCTCCTCGGGAAGCCGGCGTACGGCGCGTTCCGCCGCGCGGCGCGCGCCTACGACCCGCGCAACGCGCGCGTCGAGGTCGACCCGAGTGCGCCGCGCCACGTCGTGCGCGTCCCCGCGCTCGAGCTCCGCTGGCACATCCCGGCGCGCGCCGGCGTCGGTATCCGCTACACGCTCTCGGCCTGCGGGCGCTCGGTGAAGACCGGGCTCGCCGGCGCGCCGATGCAGGCCGACGGCTGGGTCCCGGTCCGGCTCGCGTTCCGCGCGCAGCCGACGGTGCGCTACCGCCTCGACGTCGAGATCGAGGACGTGCACGGCTTCAGCGTGCGCCGCCGGCTCGAGCTCGTCCCGCAGGGGACGGCGCGGGCGCGCTGTAAGCTGTAACGACCGTGAGGCGCTTGGCCCGTTACGTCGCGCTCGCTGCCGGCGTCTCCGCCGTCTGGTGCTCGGCCGCGTGGGCGCCTCCGCGGCACGCCGACCTCCGCCTTGCCCTCACGGCCGACCGCGCGCGGCCCGCAGTCGGCGAGGTCGTCGTGTTCACCGCGGCCGTGCACAACAACGGCCCCGACTCCGCACTCGACACCGTCCTCGAGGCGCGGCTCCCCGACGGGGCGACGCTCCTGCGCGCCGTGCCGAGCCAGGGCCGCTGCGCCGGCGCGACATGCGCCCTCGGCCTGATGGGCTACCGCAACCTCGCGCACGACGCGCGCGCGTCCGTCCGCTACGTGATTCGCGTCGGCGCGCCGGGCACGCTCGCCGCTTCCGCGCACGTCGCGTCGCCGACGCTCGCGCTGGAGATCCTCCCCGAGAACAACGACGCGTCTGCGACCGTCGAGGCCGCCGCGTTCGCCGGCGCGCGGCCCGCGTCGGATCTGTCGCTCTCGCTCGTCGCGGTGAAGCGACGCGTCGTCACCGTGCGCGTCCTGAACCTCGGCCCCGACCCGGCCGAGCGCGTCGGCGTCGGCGGCAAGGCGCTCGGCCGGCTGGAGGTCGGCGACGAGCGCGTCGTCTCGCTCCGGTTCGCGAAGCCCGGCCGGAAGACGATCGCGACGACGGGCGGCGACCGCCTCTCGGTGCGCGTTCGCTAGAGGACCCAGTCGCCGGCGCGCAGGATCGGCACCTCGTCGCCGTCCTCCGTCACGCCGTCGATGTCGACCTCGGGCGAGCCGATCATGAAGTCGGTGTGGATCGAGGAATGGTTCACGCCGCGCTCGTGCCGCTCCTCGGGCGACTGGTCGTGCGCGCCCTCGACCGCCTGCACGATCGCGGCGCCGAGGGCGATGTGCGACGACGCGTTCTCGTCGAAGAGCGTGTCGAAGAAGACGAGGCCGGTCTGGCCGACGCGCGACGACGAGTCGACGAGCGCGACCTCGCCGAGGCGGCGCGCGCCGTCGTCGGCATCGACGTGCGTGCGCATGAAGTCCTCGCCCTCCTCGGCGCGGACCTCGACCGCGCGGCCGTTCTCGAACCTGACCTCGAGGCCGCGCACGATGTTCCCCTGGATCTGGAGCGGGAGCGTCGAGCGGACGGTGCCGTCGACGCGCCGCGCGTCCGGCGTCGTGAAGACCTCCTCCGTCGGCATGTTCGCCACGTGCTTGATCCCGCGCGACTCGTCGAGCGCCGCCTGCCAGGTCGACGTCGGGTGGAGGCCGACCGTGAGGTCGGTGCCGGGCCCGCGGTAGCGGAGCGCGTCGAAGCGCCGCTCGTTCAGCGACGCTGCGCGCTGCGACAGCCGCGCGATGTGCTCCTGCCACGCGGCGACCGGGTCGTCCTCGTCGAGGCGCACGGCCGTCTCGACCGCCTGCCACAGCCGCTCGACGTCGGGCTCGCCGAACACGCTGCGCGCCCAGCCCTCGTTCGGGAAGGAGACGATCGACCAGTTGCAGAGGCCGTCGGTGAGCTTGAGCGTCGCCTCGGCCACCTCCTTCATCCGCGCGAGCCCGACGCGGTGGCCGTCGAGGTCGCTCATGAGCTCCGGCTCGGGGTTGCCGGTGACCGCGAGCAGCGCCGCGCCCTCCTCGCCGAAGTCGTCGTAGCGCTGCACGAGCCACGGCGGCGACCAGCCTAGGGCGTCCTCCTGCACGTGCTCGATGTGCGCGTGCCGGACGTGCTGGTCCACGTACGCGACGTCGACGTAGCGGGCGCCGGCGCCGTACGCCTCGTTCGCGACCGCGCGCACGAGCGGCGCGTGCTCGACGAGCGCGTTCACGCCGAGCGTCTGCCCGGGCTGGAGGTTCAGCCCGACCTGCACGGCGAGCCGCGCGTAGCGGGCGAGTCTGTCGTCGGCGCTCACAGCCGCGACAATCTACTCGTGTCCGTCCGCGCGATACCAGGCCAGGAGCACCTGCCCTGGGCCGAGGTCCACCTCGACGCCGTCGACGAGGAGCGCTGGCGCGAGCTCTCGCAGGCCGCGCGCGAGCTCGGCAAGAGCGGCCTGCAGGCATGGACGACCGAAGAGACGCCCGAGGTCGTCGCCTTCCTCGAGGCGCGCGGATACGAGGAGGTGCTGCGCTACCTCCGCTCGGAGCTCGACGTCGCGGCCGCGCCCGACCCGGGCGAGCCGGCCTGGCCGCTGACGACGCTCGAGGCGCGGCCGGACCTGCTGGAGGACGTCTACCGCCTCTCCTGCGAGACCCACCGCGACCTCCCCGGGCGTGAGGACGCAGACCTCGGCCCGCTCGAGGTGTGGCGCGGCTGGCACCACGACCCGCACCCGAAGGACGCGTTCGTGCTGGCGCTCGACGACGGCGAGCTCGTCGGGTTCGGGATCCTCAAGGTCGAGGACGGCGTGGGGGAGCACCTCATGACGGCCGTGGCCCGCGACCGGCGCGGCCGCGGCATCGCCGAGGCGATCAAGGTCGCGCACATCCGCTGGGCGAAGGCGCACGGGCTGCGGAGCCTGCGGACGGCGAACGAGGTACGGATCCCGGCGATCCGGCGCCTCAACGAGCGCTACGGCTACGAGCCGCGGCCCGCCGAGATCGTGTTGCGCGGCCCGCTCGCCGCTCTAGACTGAGCCGCCGTGCGCCGGGCCGTCCTCCTCGCCGCCGTCGCCGTCGCGGCGGTCTCCGCCGCCGGCTGCGGCGGCGACCAGGTCACGTACTCGGTCGCGAAGACCCGGGCGTGCCTTCGCGGCCAAGGTGTGCGCGTATCCAGGGTTCCGCGGAGCGACTTCGTCGCGTCGACGGCCACGGGCGGCGCCTTCCGCGCACGGCTCGACAGCGGCAACTTCGTGACGATCGTGTTCGGCGAGACGGACGACGACGCCGGGCAGATCGAGAAGGCGTACGAGCGCTTCGCGTTCCCGAACGTGCGGCAGGGGCTTCCCGACGTCCTGCGCACGAGCCACAACGCAATCATGCTCTGGCACGAGCACCCGCAGCCGGCCGACGAGTCGACCGTGCTCGGCTGCCTCAAGTGATCGCGCCCTCCTCGTAGAGGAAGCGCCTGAACCAGTAGGCGAACACGACGAAGAGCACGATCGCCTGCTCGGACGCCATCGTCGCGCCCGCGAGCTGCTGGTCGGCGAGCGGCGAGAGCCCCCACACGCGCGTCGGCTGGTCGACGTAGAAGTCGTAGATCGCGCGCGGGATCAGCGCGAGCAGCAACCCGAGCGGCGCGGCGAACACGAACGCCGCGAACGAGTAGCCGACGCGCACGCCGGACGGGAGCCGCCGCGGGACGTCGTGCAGGAGCGGCCACCAGAAGAGGACGCCCGTCGCGAAGTAGCACGCGTGCTCGAGGTAGAGGAGCGTGCTCTGGTGCCGCAGCGCGGCGTCGTAGATCGCGGGCACGTGCCAGAAGAAGTAGTTCGCGAGCCACAGCGGCAAGGCGACGAGCGGATGCGTGAGCGCACGCGCGACGCGCGTCCGCGTGAGCGCGGCGCCCATCGCCGGCGACAGGCCGAGCACGGTTAGGAGCGGCGCCCACTCCGCGAGGATCACGTTCTGCAGCAGGTGCGCCGAGAGCAGGTAGTGCAGCCCGAGGTGGTGCACCGGCGTCCAGTAGGCGACCGCGAGCAACGCGACCGCGCCGCCGAAGCACGCGACGCGCCAGCGCGGCGCGCGGTACCTCCCGTAGAGGAACAGGTAGACGAGCACGAGCGCCGGGATGACCAGCGTCGTGTCGAGATCGAGCTCCCAGCGGTAGACGGACGCCGCGGCCAACGGGCGCTACGCTACGTGCGCCCGCGGGTGTAGCTCAGTGGTAGAGCTCCAGCCTTCCAAGCTGGCTACGAGGGTTCGATTCCCTCCACCCGCTTTCGTTCGCATGCAGCGTATGCTCGCGCGTCGTGGGCGAGCCGTTGCTGCGGTGCGAGACGTCGGACGGGCGCGTGCTCGCGTACGCGATCTGGGGCGACCGCGACGGCTTCCCGGTGCTCTCGTTGCACGGCACGCCCGGCAGCCGGCTCGAACGCTGGCCGCACGAGGAGCTGTACCAGCAGCTCGGTGTCTGCTACGTCACGCACGACCGCGCCGGCTACGGCCGCTCGACGCGCCGGCCGGGCCGTCGCGTCGCCGACGAGGCCGGGGACGTCGCCGCGCTCGCGGACGAGCTCGGGTTCGAGCGCTTCGCCGTCTCAGGCGGATCGGGCGGCGGGCCGCACGCGCTCGCGTGCGCGGCGCTGTTGCCCGACCGCGTGGTGCGCGCGGCGTGCATCGTCGGCGTCGCGCCGTTCGGACCGGACGGGCTCGGGCGCGACGACTGGCTCGCGGGCATGGACGCCGCGAACGTGAAGGAGTTCGAGTGGACCGAGGCTGGCGAGGCCGTGCTGACGCGCGAGCTCGAAGCCGAGTACGCGCGCATGCAGGAGCGGGTTGCCGACGACCCCTCGCGCATCCTCGAGGGCTTCGACCTGAGCGAGTCCGACCGGGAGGAGCTCACGCGTCCGGAGCGCATGCAGATCATCCGCGAGACGACCGCCGAGCACTCCGTGCACGGGGTCGGCGGCTGGGTCGACGACGACCTCGCGATGCTGCAGCCGTGGGGGTTCGATCCCGCGCAGATCACTGTTCCGACGCTGATCCACTACGGGGCGACCGACGTCCTCGTGCCGCCTGCGCACGGCGCCTGGCTCGCCGCGCACGTGCCCGGCTGCGTCGTGAAGGTCGACGACGTCGCAGGCCACGTCGGCACCGAACCCGAGGTCGAGATCGCCGAGCTCGTGCACTGGCTCCGCGACGGCGAACCCCCGTCGGGAAGCCGTGCCTAGCGCTCGTCGGCGCGGCGTTCCTGGAGGTATTTCCTGAGCCCGAGGAACGGCAGCACGAAGACCGCGATCAGCGCGCCGGCCCACACGATCACGGTCGCGGCGAGCCACGTGACGACGCCGGAGATGTCGAGGCCGTCCGAGAGGATGTCGGTGATCACGAGCGCGATGAACGTCGCGATCAGCGACACGCCGCCGAGCGCCTGCGGCCCGCGGCGACGCAGCTGCACGGCGAGGAACGGCTGCGTGATCGCGAGCACGACGGTGAAGATGACGACCGCGACGACGAACGACACGACGTCGATGCTCATGTCGTCGAGCACGATCGCCGCGACGATCAGCCCGATCGCGTTGCCGGCGAGCGAGATGAGCGTGCGGACGATCAGGCGGATCACGCGCCGACCCTAGCGTGCTGGTGCGACGGCGGCGACTTGACTCGGGCGCGCGACCGCTGCACCGTCTCTCCTCGTGTCGAGTCGGCTCTCGGACATCTTCCTGGGGTCGCGGCGGAACATCGCCGGGACCGAGTACGGGACGATCATCGTCCTCGCCGCGATCGTGGCGGGTGCGCCCGGGCTGCGCGACGAGCCGTGGCGGCTCGCCGTCGTGGTCGTCGTGACCGCGTTCGTGTTCTGGGTCGCGCACGTGTACTCGGACGGAATCGGCGAGAGCCTGGAGCAGGAGCGGCGGCTCGACCGCGCGGAGTTCCTCGACATCGCGCGCCGCGAGCTCGCGATCCTGCTGGCGGTCGTCGGTCCCGTGCTCGCGCTGCTGCTCGGCGCGATCGGCGTCGTCCGCGAGTCGAGCGCGATCTGGCTCGCGCTCGGCGCCGGCATCGTGACGCTCGTCGTCCAGGGCTTCCGCTACGCGCGGCTCGAGACGCTCGGGTTCGTCGGGACGGCCCTCTCCGTCTCGGTCAACCTCGCGTTCGGGCTCGTGATCGTGGCGATGAAGGTGTTCATCTCGCACTAGCCCTTAGGCTTCCGCGCCATGGACGCCGATGCCGTCGAGCTGCGCGTGCTGGGCTGCCTGATCGAGAAGCAGCGCACCACGCCGGACGTCTACCCGCTCTCGCTGAACGCGCTACGGCTCGCGTGCAACCAGGCCACGAACCGCGACCCCGTCGTCGACTACGACGAGCCGACGGTCCGCTCCGCGCTCGACCGGCTCGCACGCAAGGGCTGGACGCGGCTCGCGAGCGGTCCCGGCAGCCGCGCGGCGAAGTTCCGGCACCTGCTCGACGAGGCGCTGTCGGTCACGCCGTCGGAGCTGGCGCTGCTCGCGGTGCTGATGCTGCGCGGGCCGCAGACGCTCGGCGAGCTGCGCACCCGCAGCGAGCGGCTGTACTCGTTCGCGTCGACCGAGGACGTCGAGCGGACGCTCGACGCGCTCGCGGAGCGCGAGCTCGTCGAGCGCGTGCCGCGCCGGCCGGGGCAGAAGGAGGACCGCTACCGGCAGCTGCTCGGCGGCGAGGACGACGGCGAGCGCGCGGCGCCGAGCGAGGCGGAGCCGGCGCCGGCCGTCGCGGCTGCTGCACCGCCGGACGACGACCGCCTCGGCGAGCTCGAGCAGCGGATGGACGAGCTCACCGAGCTCGTCGAGTGGGTGCGCCGCGAGGTCGTCGCGCTGCGCGACGACTTTCGCGCGCGATGAGGTCGCTCGAGCAGCGACTCGCGGCCGCGGTCGGCGGACGGCCGGTCTGCTGGGAGCGGCGCAGCGGCGGCTACACGGCGAACGACCGCTTCACGGTGCAGCTCGACGACGGCCGTCGCGTGTTCGTCAAGCACGCGCCGGCCGAGAACCTCGCGGAGTTCCTGCGCGCCGAGCACCGTCTCTACGACGCGCTCGGCGCGCCGTACATGCCGGAGCTGCTCGGCTGGGACGACCCCGACGGCGAGTGGCCGATGCTCGTGCTCGAGGATCTGAGCGACGCCGAGTGGCATCCCGACTGGACGCGCGAGCGCGTGCACGCGGTGCGCACCGCGCTGCGGCAGGTCGCGACGACGCCGCCGCCCGACTGGCTCGCGCCCGCGCGCGAGGCGCTGGACGGGATGCTCGACGGCTGGGGTCTGATCGAGGCCGACCCCGAGCCGTTCCTCTCGCTCGGCATCTGCACGGGCGAATGGCTCGAGCACGCGCTGCCGACGCTCGCGGCCGCGGCCGAGTCGGCGTCGCTCGACGGCGACGCGCTGCTTCACCTCGACGTGCGCAGCGACAACCTCTGCATCCGCGACGGCCAGGCGCTGATCGTCGACTGGAACTGGGCGTGCGTCGGCAACGCCGACCTCGACGTCGCCTGCTGGCTGCCGAGCCTCGCCTGCGAGGGCGGCCCGCAGCCGTACGAGGTGCTCGACGACGCAGGCGCGTTCGCCGCCATGCTCGCCGGCTACTGGGGATCGGTCGCCGGCCTGCCGCCGCCCGAGACGGCGATCGCCGAGGTGCGGGACCTGCAGCGGCGCCTGCTCGTCGTCGCCCTCGACTGGGCGCGTCGCGAGCTCGACCTCTAACGAAGCTGGTCTGCGAACGGCTCGAGCGCCGACGCGGTGAGCGGGATGCGCTCGGCCTCGATCGCCTCGCACACCTCGCGCGCGAGCTGGCGTGCCTCGGACGTCTGCTCCGGCTCGAGCACCGTGGTCACCGTCGCGAGCACGCTCGCGCCCTCGCGGAGCTGGAGGTCGACCGTGGTCGACTGCGCCCTCGGGATGTAGGAGTCCTCCGGCACGCCGACCCACACCTCGACGCTGCCGCCGCCCGGGAGGCTGGCGTGCTCGACGACCGGTGCGGCCCTCAGCGTCACGGCCGCGAGCGTACAGAACGCCGTCCGACGCGGCGGCAATGCTCAGGGCGTGCCACCCGAGCGCATCGTGGACTTCCGCGCGCGGACCATCCTGCGCGTGCTCACGATCGCGATCGCCGTCGCGATCGCGCTCGAGGTGGTCTGGATTGCGCGCGGCGTCCTGACGTGGGTGATCATCGCCGTGTTCCTCGCGCTCGCGCTCGACCCGCTCGTCGGCTTCTTCGAGCGCCGTGCGCACCTGCGCCGCGGGCTCGCGATCGCCCTCACCTACATCGTCGTCATCGCCGCGATCGTGGGCATCGGGGCGACGTTCGTGCCGAAGCTCGTCGACGAGACGAACGGCTTCATCGACGCGACGCCGCAGTACGTCAAGGACCTGACCGAGGGGCGCGGCCGGCTCGGCTTCCTCGAGCGGAAATACGAGATCGTCGAGAAGGTCGAGCGCGAGGTGAAGAAGCCGGACACGGCGAAGCGGCTGCTCGGCATCTCGGGCACCGCCGTCGCCGTGACGAAGGGCGTCATCACCGCCATCGTCGCGACCGTGACGATCATCTTCCTGACGTTCTTCATGCTGCTCGAGGGCCGCGGCTGGGTCGAGCGCACGTACGGCCTGTTACCCGAGTACGCGCAGCCGCGCTGGCGCAGCGTCGGCGACGACATCTACAAGACGATCGGCGGCTACGTCACCGGCAACCTCCTCATCAGCCTGATCGCCGGCGCCTCCGCCACGCTCGTGCTGCTCCTCCTCGGGGTCCCGTACGCCGTCGCGCTCGGTCTGCTCGTCGGGTTCCTCGACCTGATCCCGCTCGCCGGCGCGACGCTTGCGGCGATCGTCGTCAGCACCGTCGCCTTCCTCCACTCGGTCCCCGCCGGGATCATCGTGCTCGCGTTCTTCCTCATCTACCAGCAGCTCGAGAACCACTTCCTGCAGCCGCTGATCTACGGCCGGACCGTGCAGCTCTCGCCGCTCGCCGTGCTCATCTCGGTGCTCGTCGGCGCGGAGATCGCGGGCATCCTGGGCGCGCTCGCGGCGATTCCGGTCGCCGGCTCGATCCAGGTGATCCTGCGCGACTGGCTCGCAGCGCGGCGCGCGAGCATCATCGCGACGGCCGCCGGTCCGCCGCCCGCGTCCGAGCCCTGAGCAGGGCTTTCACCCTTTCGGAGTAGATCCCTCGGCCTCGAAATACTGAGACCTTTGGTGGGTCCAAATGCTCCGTTTGGACGATAGCGGCCTAGTCCCGAGGTGCCGATGGTCTCCCCGTGCAGCTCGGGGCAACGAAGCTCGTCTGCGTCGTCGGGATCCTGGCCGCGGCCGTCGCGCTCGCGTCGGCCACGGTCACCACCACCGCCGCCGGTGCGCCGGTGCGCCAGGCGGCGCCCACCACGCTCGAGTCCGGCGTGCTGCGCGAGCTCAACGCGATCCGCGTCCAGCACGGCCTCCTCCCGCTGAAGGTCAACGTCGGGCTCAACGGCGCGGCCGCGCAGCACTCGCGCGAGATGACCGCCAGGGGCTACTTCAAGCACGAGTCGTTCGACGGCTCCGCGTTCTGGAAGCGCGTGCAGCGCTACTACGGCCAGGGCGCGTTCCCGTTCTGGTCGGTCGGCGAGAACCTCCTCTGGTCGTCGCCGGACGTCGATCCGAAGCGCGCCCTCGAGCTCTGGATGGCGAGCCCGGAGCACCGCGCGAACATCCTCACGCCGCGCTGGCGCGAGATCGGCATCTCCGCGCTCCACGTGCAGACCGCGCCCGGCGACTTCGACGACCGCGAGGTCACCGTCATCACGACGGACTTCGGCGTCCGCCGTTAGCGGAACGCAGCGCTACGCTCCGTCCGGGCGCCCGTAGCTCAGTGGACAGAGCGGCGGACTTCTAATCCGCGGGTCGGAGGTTCGAATCCTCCCGGGCGCGCTGGCTCAACGATGCGGCTTTTGCGCGGCGTTCGGCCGGCACCGCTCGGCGCCGGCCGTGCCGCAGTAGTGCCGCAAACGTCACCGAGGGAGAGGACGCTCGCCCAGACTGACCGCCTGCACGCCCGACGCTCAGCCGCCAAACGCCCACGCCACCATCAGCGGGAGCTCTTCTTTCCAGAACGCGCCGCCGTGCGGCCCGGTCCGCTCGGTCATGACGACCTCTGCACCCGCATCGCGCAACGCGTCCGCCCACCGGATGGCGTTGTCGAGAAAGAACGGCTCCTGCAAGCCGGCGACGAGGTACGCGCGTGGAAGCGCGTCTGGCATCACGCGAGGCGGTCGGTAACCGCCTCCTGGCGACGCGCAGAAGACCGCGCCGTAGACGTCGGGGTGGCGAAGCCCCATGGCGAGCGCGAGCTCGCCACTTGCCGAGACACCGAACACCGCAGTTCGGTCGGCGGGTAGCGCGACGTCGAAGCGCGACTGCCCCCATCGACGTACGTCCTCGACAAAGAACTTCTCGTGCCCCGCAAACCTTTCAGCGTCAAAGGTGAAGGCGGCCGTGCTCTCGCCCGGTGAGTACTCATGGAGGCGCAACGTTTCATCGTCCAGCCGGTGCGCACCGACGATCATCGTGGACGGTAGGTCGGCTCCCTCGAGGACGCCTCCCCACGATGCGATCAACTGGCCGTCACCGCCGAAGACGATGGCTTCGGGCGGAGCCGACGGCACGTACGCCGTGACCTGGCGACCACCGTCGTAGTCCAACGTCTCCGTGACGAGCTGACCCGCGATCGGCCCTACGCTACTCACGACTGCGCCTCCTTTGCGTCGTCCCCGGCGGCCTGCTACTCGCGGCGGCGGAAGTTGTCGAGCCGCAGCACTCCGCCCGCCCATACGGCGCCGGCGACAGGCCGTTGGCCGGAGTCGAGGCGTTCCCGAGCCGGGAAACAAACGAAGTCGTGCTCTGGGTCCACGACTACCGCGCCGTCATCGCCGGCGACACGCTCGTCGACTTCGGGCAGGGCCTCGAGATACCGCTCCAGTGGCTTGGCGAGGGCGTGACGCGGGACCAGGCCGTCCAGGGCCCGCGCCCTCTCCTCGACCTGCCGGTCGAGCATGTCCTTGCCAACGCATGGCGGGCCGACCGACCGCGCCGCGCTCGAGCGCGCGCTCGCCTGAGCCACGCGAGTCGACGGCGTCCCGGCGCCCGTTTGCCGGGGCCGGAAGCGGGAACCGGCCCGGGGGAACCGAGGAAAGGAGACGAATGGGCGATCAGAGCCTCAAGGGCAAGCGGGTCGCGATCATCGCGGCGGACATGGTGGAGCAGGTCGAGCTCGTCGAGCCGCGCAAGGCGCTCGACGGCGCCGGCGCCACGACGGAGCTCATCTCGATCAAGCCGGGGACGATCAAGGGGTTCAACCACTTCGACCCGGCCGACGACATCCAGGTCGACAAGACGATCGAGGAGGTCGATGCCTCCGACTACGACGCGCTGATGATCCCCGGCGGCGTCGGCAACCCGGATCAGCTGCGCGGCGACGAGAACGTCGTGTCGTTCGTGCAGGACTTCTTCGCCGCCGGCAAGCCGGTCGCCGCAATCTGCCACGGTCCGTGGGTACTCGTCGAGGCGGGCGCAGTGCGCGACCGCACGGTCACGTCGTGGCCGACGCTGCAGACGGACATCCGCAACGCGGGCGGCAACTGGGTCGACAAGGAGGTCGTCGTCGACCAGGGCCTCGTCACGTCGCGCAAGCCCGACGACATCCCGGCGTTCAACAAGAAGCTGATCGAGGAGATCCACGAGGGCAAGCACGCGGGCCGGCGCGTCTCCGCCGAGGCGACTGCCAACTGAGCGCCGCGCTCCTCGACCTCGACGGGACGCTCGTCGACGCGAACTACCAGCACACGCTCGCGTGGTTCCGCGCGTTCCGCAGCCAGGGGATCGTCCTGCCGATGTGGCGGCTCCACCGCCACATCGGCATGGGCGGCGACCAGTACGTGAGCGCCGTCGCAGGCGACGACGTCGAGCGACGCCTCGGCGACGAGCTGCGCGACGGACACGGCGAGGAGTTCGAGCGTTTGCGCGACGAGTGCGAGCCGCTCGAGGGCGCGCGCGACCTGCTCGCCGAGCTGCGCGGGCGCGGGCTGAACGTCGTGCTCGCCTCGTCGTCGGAGGAGCGCGACCTCGAGTACTTCGTCGGGCGCCTCGACGCCCGCGACCTCGTCGGTGCGTGGACGTCGAAGGACGACGTCGAACGCTCAAAGCCGCACCCGGACGTCGTCCACGCGGCCCTCGCGAAGGCCGGCACGGACGACGCGGTGATGGTCGGCGACTCGCGCTGGGACATCGAGGCCGCCGGGCGCGCGGGGCTACCCACCGTGTGCGTCCTCACCGGCGGCTGGTCCGAGCAGGAGCTCCGCGGCCACGGCGCTGTCGCGGTGTTCGAGTCGCTCGTCGAGCTGCGCGAGCGCCTCGACGAGACGCCGCTCGGCTCCGGCTGACCGCGGATACGATGTGCCGCGCGCGGTGGCAGTAGCTCAGTTGGTAGAGCCCCGGGTTGTGGTCCCGGTGGTCGGGGGTTCGAGTCCCCTCTGCCACCCTCGAACGTTCGCCAGGGTCGCCTCATGACCCGAGGCTGACCGGGAAGGAGACGAGGCGGCGCGTCGAGATGCCGCCGAGGAGATCCTCCCCAGGCTTGCGGGCGCGCACGAACACGGCGAGGAGCTGCTGCTGCTGGCTCGCCGGGAACGACCGCAACCGCTGCATGTTGAGCGTCGCCCAGCCGTCGGGGCCCGTCGGCACCTCGACGTCGGCGAACTGCTGGTACGGCGTCGGCGTCGCGTAGACGAGCGCGCCGGTGACCGGGCGTCCGCTGCAGGCGGTCACGTGGAAGCGGATGACGACCCGCTGGGCGTCGCGCGTGACGGGCCGGGGCGTGATCGCCTGCCGGTCGACGAGCAGGCGCGCGGGCGGCGAGACGTCGTTCACGCTGATCGGCCCGGTCTCCTTCGTGACGGGGCAGCCGGTGGCAGGCGGCGCAGGCGTGGCCTCCACGACGGAGGTCGGCACCGACGTCGAAGACGCGGATCCGTCGGCGTTCGTCGCGGTGACCTGCACGCGCAGGGTCGTGCCGGCGTCGACCTGCGCGAGCGTGTAGGTCGACGTCGTCGCGCCGGAGATCGCGGAGCAGCTGGCGCCGGTGGCGTTGCACCGCTGCCACACGTAGGTGAACGTGATCGGGGTGGTGCCGGTCCAGGTGCCGTTCGTCGTCGTGAGCGTCGAGCCGACGGTCGCCGTGCCCGTGACGACCGGCGGTGCGGTGTTGGCGGGCGCGACCTGCGACGAGGCCTCGCCGCGGGTCGCCGCGAGCAGCGCCGCGCACGCGAAGGCGGCGGCGAGCACGAGGGCGAGAACTGTGCGCGTTGCAGTCCG
>JBKPLI010000204.1:0-14943 GCA_046731555.1 Actinomycetota bacterium
ATCGTCAGCAGCCAGCCGACGTTCTTCAGGTTCTCGGCGCCGCCGGCCGGGCCGTGCCGCGACGCGTTCGCGGCGTGCAGCGCGAGCAGGACGCCGTAGGCGACGACCACCGACCCGACGGTCAGGATCCCGGCCCACGCCATCAGCCCGTACCGCCTCCGCAGCTTCAGGATCTCCGCGCGCACGAGTCTCATGACGCGACCTCCAGTCGTGTCGTCATGTCGAGGAAGCGTTCCTCGAGCGAGTGCCGGACGGGCTCGAGGCGCGAGACGCCCACGCCCGCCTCGACGAGCAGGCGGTTCAGCTCGGCCGGGCGCAGCCCGTCGTCGAGCACGACGCGCAGCGCACCGCCGCCGTCGTCGGTCACGCTGCGGACGCGACGTTCGCCCGACAGTGCGGACCGCGCTGCGACGCGGTCGTCGACCGCGACCGTCACGGTCGGCTCGCCCCCGGCGACGACCTCGCGGATCGGCCCCTGCACGACGACGCGGCCGCGGTCGACGATCGCGACCTCGTCCGCGGTCTTCTCCACCTCGTCGAGCAGGTGAGACGAGAGGAACACGGTCCGGCCCTCGTCGACGAAGCTCCGGATCAGCTGCCGCAGCTCGAGGATGCCGGCCGGGTCGAGCCCGTTCATCGGCTCGTCGAGGATGAGCAGCGCCGGGTCGCCGAGCAGCGCGCGGGCGATGCCGAGCCGCTGCTTCATCCCGAGCGAGTACGTCTTCACGCGGTCGTCGGCGCGGTGCGCGAGGCCGACGCGCTCGAGCGCACCCGCGATGCGGCCGTCGGCCTCGCGGCTGCGCGCCGCGGCGACGACGAGCAGGTTCTCGCGCCCGGTCAGGTGAGGGTGGAAGTGCGGCTCCTCGACGATCGCGCCGACACGCGCGAGCGCGTCCGCGCGCCGGGCGGGCTGCGCCAGGCCGAGGAGCCGGATCGCGCCGGACGTCGGCTGCGTCAGCCCGACGAGCGTGCGGATCAGGGTCGTCTTGCCGGCGCCGTTCGGGCCGAGGAAGCCGAAGACGACCCCCGCGGGGACGACGAGGTCGACGTGGTCGATGGCCGCGCGGTCGCCGAAGCGCTTGGTGAGCTCGTGTGTCTCGATCACGGTGTCCATGCCTCGATGGTGGCCGCGGCTCGCGCGGAGCGCATCGGCCGCGCCGCCGAACTTCGCCTCCGACGCGCGCCCGAACCTCTCGGCGCGTCTCCGACCTCAGGAGGAGGCCGGGCGGACGAGGCCCGCGTCGTACGCGGCGATCACGGCCTGCACGCGGTCGCGCAGCCCGAGCTTCCGCAGCACGGCGGACACGTGGGTCTTCACGGTCGTCTCGCCGACGACGAGCCGCTCGGCGATCTCCGCGTTCGAGAGCCCTTGCGCGACGAGGCGGAGGATCTCGAGCTCGCGCTCGGTCAGCGCGTCCAGCGCGGGCGGCGTGCGGTCGTCCGGCACGGCGAGCGCGAACCGGTCGAGCAGGCGCCGCGTCACGCTCGGCGCGAGCAGCGCCTCGCCCGCGGCGACGACGCGGATCGCGTCGACGAGCTCCACGGGCCGCACGTCCTTCAGCAGGAAGCCGCTGGCGCCCGCGCGGATCGCCTGCACGACGTACTCGTCGAGGTCGAACGTCGTCAGCACGAGGACGCGCGCCGTCGAGCCGGCCGCGAGGATCGTGCGCGTCGCCTCGACGCCGTCGACGTCCGGCATGCGTACGTCCATGAGGATCACGTCCGCGGTCGTGCGCGCCGCGAGCTCGACGGCCTCGCGCCCGTTCCCGGCCTCGCCGACGACCTCGATGTCGTCGCGCGCCTCGAGGATCATGCGGAAGCCGGAGCGCACGAGCTCCTGGTCGTCGACGAGCAGGACGCGGATCACACGGCCTCCACGGGCAGCTTCGCCCGCACCGCGAAGCCGCCGCCCGGCCGCGAGCCCGCGTGCAGCTCCCCGTGGAAGACGGCCGCACGCTCGCGCATGCCCACGAGGCCGCGGCCGCCGTCGGTCGAGGCGGCGCCGACGCCGTCGTCGGCGATCTCGAGCTCGACCGCACCGTCCGTGTACGCGACGCGGACCGTCGCGCGGGTTGCGCGGGCGTGGTTGAGCATGTTCGTGAGCGACTCCTGCACGATGCGGTACGCCGAGAGGTCGAGTGCTGCGGGCAGCTCGCGCGGCGTGCCCTCGATCGTCAGCTCGACCTCGACGCCCGCACGCCGCACGTGCGCGAGGAGCGCGTCGAGGCGCTCGAGGCCCGGCTGCGGCGCATTGCCGCCGGAGACCACGTCCAGCAGGCGGCGCAGCTCGCCGAGCGCCTCGCGGCCCGTCTGCTCGACCGCCTGCAGCGCCGCGCGCGCCTGGTCGGGGCGCTCGTCGAACACGTCGTTGCCGGCCGCGGCCTGCACGACCATCACGCTGACGTTGTGCGTCACGACGTCGTGGAGCTCGCGTGCGATGCGCGCGCGCTCGTCGGCGATCGCCTGCCGCGCCGTCTCCTCCTCGCGCTCGCGGCGCACGCGGCGGTTGTCGCCGATCGCCCACGCGGTCGTGAGGAAGAAGAGCGCGGGGAGCGACGACGACGGTCGGTCGCTCCCGTCGAGCAGCACCACGACGCCGGCCGGCACGGCCGCGGCGAGCGCCGCACGCAGCGCCGCGCGGCGCGGCGCGAACTCGGACGCGCTGTAGTACGCGACGAGCGCGATCGGGAACACCGCGCCGCTGCCGGCCGCGAGCGCGACGGCGAGCGCGACCGAGACGACGCCGAGCACTGCGAGCGGCCGCGTCCGCCGCGAGACGAGCGCGGCCGTCGCGACCAGGATCGGCCCGACGACGAGCGGCTCGAAATGGTCGAAATGCAGGGCGTTCCCGAGCGCGATCGCGCCGATGCCCACGGCCGTGCCGATGTCCACCCACCGGTTCGAGACCCGCTCGGTCACGGTCTGACGGTACTCCCGCCGCGCCGCGACCGCCTCGTGCGCGAGGACGAGCCGCGCTCCTCCCTCAGCCGGAGACGACGAGTGGGAAGTACGGCGGCGAGAGCAGGAACCCGATCCGCTCCGCGCCCGCGCCTCGCGCCATGCCGAGCGCGGTCGAGATGTTGTGCGCCGGGACGAAGCCGAGGCTGCGCGCGGCCTGCGCGTCGCGGCAGCCGGCGACGATCACCGCCCCGAGCCGGTTCGCCGTCGCGTCGCACGCGCTCCACTCGACGAACGGCTCGAGCGGGTGCACGGACCGCCCCGAGCGGTACGCGTCGATCCCGCGCGGGTCGGCGACGGCCGCTCGCTCGGCCGCGCGCATCGCGTCGAAGTCGCGCGCCGTCCGCGAGTCGAAGAAGAGCGCGCGGTACGGCGTCTGCGTCGGCTGCGGGAACCGGCGCTGGAAGTGGTGGAGGAGGATCGCCGTCCCGCCGTGCCGGATCGGGAACGCGTTGCGCCACAGGCGTAGCGCGAGGCCGAGCCCGAGGTACGCCGCCGAGAGCGGGTTGGGCCGTTCGCGCGGGAAGAACGGCGTGATCGGCGGGATGCCGATCACGATCGCGCCGAACGGCTCGTCGACCGGCGCGCCCTTGAACGCGATGCCGCGCAGCAGCGCCTCCATGTGCGCGACTGCGGGCGGGCCGGCGAACACGGCACCGGCCGACACGTCGCGCGGCACGCTGTCGATAAGGCGCGCGCGGATCGCAGACGGCAGGAGCGAGAGCCCGCGGCCGAGCCCCGACCGCACGACGCGCTCGAGTTCCTCCGGCTCGTACGGGTAGCCGCCGAGCACGCGGGGCAGGTTGAGCGCGAGCGACACGCCGAGCACCGGCAGCCGCGCTGCGAGCTGCCGCTCGAGGTCGAGCGCGACGCGCCAGCCCTGGGACGCGCTGATCTCGAGCAGCGAGACCGCGCCGGCCGCGCGCAGCGCCTCGCGCCCCGTCGCCTTCAGGAGCGCGGACGGCCCGCCGTTCAGCACCGTCTCGGCCGCGGTCACCGCGACGACGAGGTCCGTCTCGACGAGCGACCGGTTGACGCGCACCGTCACGTTGCCGACGCGGTCGAGCTCGACGAGGTCCTCCGCCTCCGCGTCGTGGACGACGACGCGGCCGCGGAAGCGGCGGCGGAAGTCGGGCGGCACGAGCAAGCCGATCTCGCGCGGCGTCGTCCGGCGCTGCAGCCCGCCGGCGACGAGGATCGTGATGCGCGACACGCCGAGACGGTCGAGCTCGTCGACCGTCGCCGCGATCGCGTCGTGGCGCGGCTCGCTCGACGACGACGGGATCGGGAGCGACGGCTGCTCGATCACGACCGTTGCGGTGCCGCCGCGCGTCACGAGCCGCTCGAGCGGCTCGCCCTGGAGCGGGAACGCAAGCGCCTCGCGCGTCGCGGCCGCGACGTCGTCGATCGCCTCGCGCGGCGCCGGCGGCCTGATGGCGACGCCGTCGTCCGGGATCTCGACGACGGACACGCGCTCGCCCGCGAGCAGCGGGACCCGAACGCGGCTCAAGGGATCGCGCGGTAGAGGCGCAGATGCGTCGGCCGCCAGCCGCGGCGCGGCCAGAACCGCGACGACAGGAGGTTCACCGAGCGCCAGTCGGTCGTCATCGACCGGAAGCCGTGCTCGTGCGCCCAGCCGAGGACGTGCGCCGTCAGCGCGAGGCCGACACCCTGCCCGCGCACCTCGTCGAGCGTCGCCGCGTGCGCGAGGTCGACGTTGTCGGGCGGCACGCGCAGGTCGCCGCCCGGCCGCCGGTAGAGCAGCGCGTGCCCGACGACGCGGCCGTCGAGCTCGGCGACCGCGTGGAGCGGGAAGACCTCGGGATCGTCCCACGTGTCCGCCCATTCGGCCTCGAAGTCCTCCGCTGCGACGTCGAGGCCCGAGAAGCTCGGCGAGTCGGCCTGCAGTTGCCAGAGGATCCGGTCGAACTCCGCGACGGCCGGCAGGTCGTCGGGCGTGCCGGGCCGGATCGAGCCGCCGAAGTGGAGCGGCGTCGTCGGCTCGGTCTCGCGCACGGCCAGCGCGAACTGGCAGCCGAACGCGAGCCGGAACCACGGGTCGATCAGCGCCGCGTCGTTCGCCGGCACCATCACCTGGTGGCGCGCGGGCCAGCCGGCGGCGAGCCGCGCGTAGAGGTCGCGGAGCGCCTCCGGCTCGGAAGCGGCGAGCCCGGCCGGGCCGACGGCCGCCCGGTCCTCGACGGCGGCGCCGATCAGGTAGGCGACGACCGCGCCGCCGCGCGTCGCGACGACGCCCTCGCCGTCGGGCACGTGCGCGGCGTAGTCGTCGATCTCGGGCAGCAGCGGCTCGGCCGCTCGCTCGCGCGCGTGGCGCTCGGCGAGGAGGCGCGCGGCACCGCCGCGAAAGTCCTCGGAAAACGCATGGATCTCCAGGCTCGGCATCGGCGCCGGACGATACCGTGGGAGCATCGTGCCGAAGACGCTGACAGGGGCCGAGCTGCAGCTCGACGACGCGCCGGCGCGTGACGCCAACCTCTTCCTCGTCGACGGCAACAACCTCGCCTACCGCGCCTACTTCGCGCTCCCGGAGGAGCTCGCGACGACCGACGGCCAACCGACGAACGCGCTGCTCGGGTTCACGAACATGCTCTTCAAGCTGCTCGCCGACTACCGGCCGAAGGGCGTCGCCGTCGCGTGGGACACACGGCCGGTCGAGCGGCACGAGACCGCGTCGGCGGCGGGCGTCGTCTACAAGGAGGCGCGCCGGCCGATGCCGGACCTGCTCGCGGAGCAGTTCCCGCACTTCCGGCCGATCGTCGAGGCGTTCGGCTACCGCAACCTCGAGTTCCCGGGCTGGGAGGCGGACGACGTGATCGCGACGCTCGCGACGCGCGCGGACGCCTCCGGGATCAAGACGTGCGTCGTCTCGACCGACCGCGACGCGTTCCAGCTCGTGTCGGAAAACATCACGTTGATGATGACCCCGCGCGGCGTCGCGGACGTCAACGTCTACACGCCGGAGCGTGTCGAGGCGCGGTACGGCATCGGCCCCGAGAAGGTGCCGGACTTCATCGGCCTGAAGGGCGACACCTCGGACAACATCCCCGGCGTCCCGGGCATCGGCGACAAGACCGCCGGCCAGCTGATCGCGCAGTACGGCTCGGTCGAGGAGGTGATCGCACACGCCGACGACCTGTCGCCCGCGCGGCGCCGCAACATCCTCGAGCACGCCGAGCAGGCGCTCGTCTCGAAGGAGCTTGCGACGATGCGCCGCGACCTCGACATCGACTGCGACCCCTCCGAGCTCGTGCTGCATCCGCCGGACCGCTCGGCGCTGAAGGAGATCTTCCGCCGCTTCGAGTTCCGCGCGCTCCTCGGCCGCGTCGACGAGCTCGACGAGGCCGTGCCGAGCGCACCGATGAAGGTGACCGGCGTCGAGGTGGCGTGGCGCGAGGGCGAGCTCGACCTGCGCGGGCGGGTCGGGTACGCGGCGCTCGACGATCGCGCGGCGGTCGCGAACGGCGACGAGGTCGTCGTCGGCCCGCGGCCGGCGCGCGTCGAGAGCCCGGACCTCGTCGTGCACGACGCGAAGTCGCTCGGCGTCGACGCGCGCGACGACACGCTGCTCGCGGCGTACCTCATCGAGCCCGGCCGGGCGTCGTACGACCTCGACGACCTCGCGGCCGAGTACGGCGTCGAGCTGCTGCCGACCCCGGCGACCGACGAGGAGACGTCGACGCTCGTCCGCGCGGCCGAGATTCCGCGGCGGCTGGTCGACGTCCTGCTCGCGCGCCTCGAGGAGCGCGGCGCGACGCACCTCTACCGCCAGGTCGAGTTGCCGCTGACGCGCGTGCTCGCCGACATGGAGCGGACGGGCGTGAAGATCGACGCGTACCGCATGGGCGAGATCACGGCGCGGCTCGCCGAGCGCGTCGAGGAGCTCGAGGCGAGGGCGTACGAGCTCGCGGGCGAGGAGTTCATGCTCGGCTCGACGCAGCAGGTCGCGCGCATCCTGTTCGAGAAGCTCCAGCTGACCGCCGGGCGCAAGGGCAAGACGGGCTACTCGACCGACGCGCGCGTGCTGCGCGCCATCCGCGGCGAGCACGAGCTCGTGCCGGCGATCGAGGAGTGGCGCGAGCTGTCGAAGCTGCTCAACACGTACCTCGGCCCGCTGCCGACGCTCATCGACGAGGAGACCGGCCGCCTGCACACGACGATCAACCAGCACGTCGCGTCGACCGGCCGCCTCTCCACGACGAGCCCGAACCTGCAGTCGATCCCGATCCGCACGGAGCTCGGCCGCGAGATCCGCAGCGCGTTCATCGCCGACGACGGGTACCGGCTGATGAGCGCGGACTACTCGCAGATCGAGCTGCGGATCCTCGCGCACGTGTCCGGGGAGCCGAAGCTGCGCGAGGCGTTCGAGCGGGGCGAGGACATCCACGCCGCGACCGCGTCCGAGATGCTCGGCGTCGACCCGCGCGAGCTGAAGTCGCGCGAGCGGTCGATCGCGAAGATGATCAACTTCGGGATCGTCTACGGCATCTCCGCGTTCGGCCTCTCGGAGAACCTCGAGATCCCGCGCGAGGAGGCGCAGGCGTACATCGACGCGTACCTCGCGCGCTTCCCGCACGTACAGGACTTCATCGCGCGCACGATCGAGCAGGCGCGGCGCGACGGCTACGTCACCTCGCTGATGGGCCGCCGCCGGCCCGTGCCGGAGATCCGCGCTTCGAACCGGCAGACGCGCTCGCTCGGCGAGCGGTACGCGGTCAACTTCGTCATGCAGGGCTCGAACGCGGACATCATCAAGGTCGCGATGGTGCGCATCGCGCGGCGCCTCCGCGAGGAGGGCCGCGGTGCACGGCTCGTGCTGCAGGTGCACGACGAGCTGCTGCTCGAGGTGCCGGAGCCGGAGACGTCTGCGGTGCGCGAGCTGGTTCGGGCCGAGATGGTTGGTGCGTACGCCCTCGATCCGCCGCTCGCGGTCGACGTCGGCGTCGGCGACAACTGGGCCGAGGCGAAGAGCTAGCGGACGAGCGTCTCGGCGAGGTCGCGCTCGTGGGCGCGGATCCAGTCGTGGACGTCGGCGAGGATCTGCCGGGGGCCGCGGGTGGGGCGCCACCCCTTCGCCTCCTCGATCGCAGCGCAGTCCGAGACGTAGATCGGGACGTCGGCGGCGCTCTGGTCCGGGACGGCCTCGATCGGCACCTCGTTGCCCGAGAGCTCGCGGCAGAGCGCCGTCGTCTCGAGCAGCGAGAGGCTGCCCTCGAGGCCGCCGCCCACGTTGAAGACGCGGCCGGCCCACTCGTCCGGTGCCGCGAGCTGCGCCTCCACGAGGTCGACGACGTCGTCGACGTGGACGAGGTCGCGCACCTGCTTGCCGCTGCCGCCGTAGCCGAGGTAGCGCAGCGGCCGGCCGAAGACGTGGGCCAGCATCCAGAACGTGAAGACGCCCTGGTCAACCTTGCCCATCTGCCACGGACCGGCGATCACGCCGCACCGGTTCACGACCGTCGGCAGGTCGAACGCATCCGCGTACTCCGCCACGAGCAGCTCCGCCGCGAGCTTCGTCGTCCCGTAGAGGCTGCGCACGCCGTCGACCGGGAACGCCTCCGAGAGGCCGCGCCCCGACGCGCCCGGGAACGGCTGCTCGTCGTCGAGCACGAACCTCGTCTCGTCCGCGCGGTACCGCAGGCCGCGCTGCGCCGGGATCGAGTACACCCGGCTCGTCGACACGAACACCATCTGCGCCCGCTCGAGCCGCGCGAGCTCGAGCGCGTTGTACGCGCCGACGAGGTTCGTCTCGAAGACGTACGACGTGTCGCCGTCGAGGCCGCTCGTCGCAGCCGGCTCGGCCGCGCACTCCACCACCGCCGACACGGAGCCCACGCGCAACACGTCGTCGCGCGAACGCACGTCGCCGCGGACGAACTCGACGCCCGCATCGCGCAAACGCGGCACGTTCAGCTCCGATCCGCGGCGCACGAGGTTGTCGAGCGCGAGGACCTCCCACGACGGCCGCCGCGCCGCGAGCGCGAGCGCGATCGACGAGCCGACGAAGCCCGCGCCGCCGGTGACGAGAACCCTCATGACGCTGCGTAGTATCGGCTTGACGTTCCCGTCACGAAGCGGTGACGGCCCCTGGTGGCAGATCCGTTTCCGGGATACCATCGGTCGATCTGGCCGCGTCCACCGGGGACATGGCCGACGGGATCAGGGGAGAGGGAACTTGACGCAGCTTCGCCTGCGCCTCGCTGTCGCGGTGGCGCTCATCCTCGGGGTCGTCGTCGGAGGCGCGGGGGCCGCGGCCGTCGCCCAGCCGACCGAGCTCTTCTTCTCGGAGTACATCGAGGGGACGAGCAACAACAAGGCCCTCGAGATCTACAACGGCACGTCGTCCGACGTGAACCTCGCCACCCAGGGCTACAGCGTCCAGATGTTCTTCAACGGATCGGCCTCGGCGGGCCTGACGATCAACCTCACCGGCTCCGTCGCAGCGGGCGACGTGTACGTGCTCGCGCAGTCGGCCGCGGCCCCGGCGATCCTGATCCAGGCCGACCAGACGAACGGCTCCGGCTGGTTCAACGGCGACGACGCCGTCGTCCTCCGCAAGGGGACGGACGTCGTCGACGTGATCGGCCAGATCGGCTCCGACCCCGGCACGGAATGGGGCACCGGCCTGACGAGCACGGCCGACAACACGCTGCGCCGCAAGGCCGCGATCAGCGCCGGCGACACGAACGGCGCCGACGTGTTCGACCCCGCGGTCGAGTGGGACGGGTTCCCGACCGACACCTTCGACGGTCTCGGCGTCCACGGAAACACCGATACGCCGCCGAGCGTGGCTTCCATCAGTCCCCCCGACGGCGCGACGGACGTGCCCGTCGACTCCAACCTCCTGGTCACCTTCAGCGAGCCGGTCTCGCTCGCGCCGGACGCGATCACGATCTCGTGCGCGACGAGCGGCAGCCACGCCGTCTCGGTCACCGGCGGTCCGAGCCAGTTCACCGTCGACCCGACCGTCGACTTCGTCCAGAACGAGACCTGCACGACCACCGTCGCCGCGGCCGGCGTCTCCGACGCCGACGCGCAGGATCCACCCAACAACATGACGGCGGACTTCACCTCCCGCTTCACGACCTTCGCCCCGGCGACGATCACGCCGATCCACGAGGTCCAGGGCTCCGACGCCGCGTCGGACAAGGTCGGCCAGACGGTCACGATCGAGGGAGTGGTCGTGGGCGACTACCAGGCCACCGGCCAGTTCTCCGGCTACTTCGTCGAGGAAGAGGACGCCGACCAGGACACGAACCCGGCGACGTCCGAGGGCATCTTCGTGTTCAGCTCGACGCGCGTCGACCTCGGCGAACTCGTCCGCGTGCGCGGGAGCGTGCAGGAGTTCTTCGGCCAGACCGAGCTGTCGTCGGTCTCGCTCCAGAGCCGCAGCGCGACGGCCGCTCCGGTAACCGCGGCGACCCTGACGCTGCCCGTCTCCGACGTGAGCGTCTTCGAGCGCTACGAAGGCATGAAGGTCGCGCTCACCCAGAGCCTCACCGTCACAGAGGTGTTCGGCCTCGGCCGCTTCGGCGAGGTCGGCCTCTCGGGCGCCGGCCGGCTCTATACGCCGACGGCGGTCGCGGCGCCGGGCGCGCCGGCCCAGGCCGTCGAGGCGCAGAACGCCCGCAGCCGGGTCGTCCTCGACGACGGCATCAACACCCAGAACCCGGACCCCGTCGCGTATCCGCAGGGCGGCCTCTCCGCCGACAACACCCTCCGCGTCGGCGACACGGCCACGAGCGTCCTCGGCGTCATGGACTTCCGCCGCTCCGCCTCGGGCTTCCCCGAGATCTGGCGGATCCAGCCGCTCGGCCCCGTCGAGTTCACCCACACGAACGCGCGCACGGCCGCGCCCGATGCTCTCGCGGGCAACCTCAAGATCGGGTCGTTCAACGTCCTCAACTTCTTCAACGGCAACGGCAGCGGCCTCGACGGCGCCGCCGGCGGCTTCCCGACCTCGCGCGGCGCGAACACGCTCGCAGAGTTCAACCGCCAGAAGGCGAAGGAGGTCGCCGCACTGTCGGCGATGAACGCGGACGTCGTCGGCCTGATGGAGCTCGAGAACGACGCGCCGCCGAACAGTGCCGTCGAGTCGCTCGTCGCCGGCCTGAACGACGTGCTCGGCGCCGGGACGTACTCGTTCGTCGACACCGGCGTGATCGGCACCGACGAGATCAAGGTCGCGCTGATCTACAAGCCCGGCGTGGTCACGCCGATCGGCACGTGGAAGATCCTCACGACCGCCGTCGACCCGCGGTTCATCGACACGAAGAACCGGCCGTCGCTCGCGCAGACGTTCCGCGACAACAGCTCGGGCCGGAAGTTCACCGTCGTCGTCAACCACCTCAAGTCGAAGGGGTCGGACTGCAACGACGTCGGCGACCCCGACACCGGTGACGGCTCCGGCAACTGCAACGTCACGCGGACGAAGGCCGCGCAGGCTCTCGTCGACTGGATCGGGTCGGACCCGACCGGCAGCGGCGATCCCGACTACATCCTGATCGGCGACATGAACTCGTACACGTTCGAGGACCCGATCCAGGCGTTCGTCGGCGGCGGGCTCACGAACCTCGTGCGCAAGTACGACGGGCTCGCGGGCTACTCGTACGTGTTCGACGGCGAGTCGGGCTACCTCGACCACGCGCTCGCGACTCCGTCCTTCGAGCAGCAGGTCACGGGCGTGGGCCATTGGCACATCAACCCCGACGAGCCGGCGGTGCTCGACTACAACGTCGAGTTCAAGTCCGCGGGGCAGGTCGGCTCGTTCTACGCGCCGACGCCGTATCGCTCGTCCGACCACGACCCGGTCGTGATCGGCGTGCAGCTCGCGGCGAAGCCGACCGCGAACGCCGGCGGGCCGTACACGGTTGCCGAGGGCGGCTCGGTGGCGCTGAACGGCAGCGGCACGGGCAGTGGGCTCACGTACGCGTGGGATCTCGACGGCGACGGTACGTTCGAGACGAGCGGCGCGACGCCGACGTTCTCGGCCGCCGTGCTCGACGGACCGCTCACGCGGACGGTCTCGCTGAAGGTGAGCGACGGCGAGCTCTCGGACGTCGCGACGACGACCGTGACGGTGACGAACGTCGCTCCGACCGCGACGTTCAACGCGCCGGCGTCGTCCTTCGCCGGGTTCCCGTTCACGATCGGCCTCACGAGCCCGAGCGACCCGTCGTCGGCGGACACGAGCGCCGGCTTCGAGTACGCGTTCGACTGCGGCGAGGGCGCGGGGTACGCCGCGTTCGGCGCGTCGTCGACGAGGAGCTGCCCGACGAGCGCCGTCGGCACGCGCACCGTGCGCGGCGCGATCCGCGACAAGGACGGCGGCGTGACCGAGTACACGGCGACGGTGCAGGTCGTCGTCACGGCGCAGAGCCTCTGCAACCTGACGCTCGAGTACGTCCACAGCTCGGCGAAGTACCAGGCGTTGCCGCCGGCCGCCCGCGCTGCGATCGACAACCTCGCGACGGCGCTCTGCGACAAGCTGGCGACGCTGCCGCCGAACGCCAGCCCGGCAGCGAGAGCCGCGGTCGTCTTGGCGTTCCGCGTCGGCGTCACCGGCCTCGAGCACGCGGGCTGGCTCACGTCGGCGCAGGCCGCGACGCTCCGGAGCCTGGCGGGCTCGCTCTAGACGCACGGGCCGGGGGAGGAGGCGCCGCTTCCTCCCCCGGCCGCGCTACGTTCCCGCCGTGGCGCACCACCATGACGGGCACGACCACGTGCACGCGACGGACGACGCGCGGCGGCTCGGGCTCGCACTCGGGCTGATCGTCAGCCTGATGGCGGCCGAGATCGTCGCCGGGATCGTCGCGCACTCGCTCGCGCTGATCGCCGACGCGGCGCACATGCTCACCGACGCGGGCGCGCTGCTCCTCGCGCTGATCGTGCTCCAGCTCGTGCGCCGGCCGGCGCGCGGCAATCTCACGTTCGGCCTCCGCCGCGCGGAGATCCTCTCGGCGCAGGCGAACGGCGCGACGCTGCTGGTGCTCGCCGGGCTGATCGTGTACGGCGGCGTGCGGCATCTGATCGACCCGCCGGACCCGAGCGGGTGGACGATGGTCGTGGTGGCGCTCGCGGGCGCCGTCGTCGCCGCAGTCGCGACGTGGATCCTCGCCGGCGCGAGCCGCGAGTCGCTGAACGTCGAGGGCGCGTTCCAGCACGTCGCGACCGACCTCGTCGCATTTGCGGCGACCGCGATCGCCGGCCTCGTCATCGTCACCACCGGCTTCGTGCGCGCCGACGGGCTCGCCGCGCTGTTCGTCGCGGGCGTGATGATCCGTTCGGCGATCGGTCTGCTGCGCCAGTCGGGACGCGTGCTGCTCGAGGCGGCGCCCCCGGGAATGGAGGTCGACGAGGTCGGGACGGCGCTCGCCGCGCACGCGCACGTCGTCGAGGTGCACGATCTTCACGTGTGGGAGCTGGGCGCCGGGTTCCCGTCCCTGTCGGCGCACGTGCTCGTCGATCCAGGTGCGGATTGTCACGGGATCCGCCGCGAGCTGGAGGCGATTCTGCGCGAGCGTTTCTCGATCGAGCACACGACGCTGCAGGTCGATCACGCCTCGGCGAAGGGCCTCTTGGGCATCGGGCGGCCGCGCCGTCGGAACTTGGGCACGTAGCTATACTTCTCGGCTCTTTTGGCTAGCAACGACCTCATGCAGCAAGAGCCGGGCGTCTGGGTTCAAGGCCCCGACGGCGAGCTCGTACCCGACTACGAGTCGACCTTCCCCGAGATCAACGAGGGCCAGGTCGTCCACGGCACCGTCGTCCGCGTGGACAAGGACGAGGTGCTCGTCGACATCGGCTACAAGTCGGAGGGCGTCATCCCGGTCTCCGAGCTCTCGATCCGCCGCTCGGTCAATCCGGCCGACGAGGTGACCCTCGGCGACGAGATCGACGCGCTCGTGCTCACGAAGGAGGACGCCGAAGGGCGCCTGATCCTCTCGAAGAAGCGCGCGCGCTTCGAGCTCGCCTGGAAGAACATCGAGGGCGCAGCCGAGTCCGGCGAGCCCGTGAACGGCCGCGTGATCGAGGTCGTGAAGGGCGGCCTGATCCTCGACCTCGGCGTGCGCGGGTTCCTGCCGGCGTCGCTCGTCGACATCCGCCGCGTGCAGGACCTCGACGAGTTCCTCGGCCAGGAGCTCCGCTGCAAGGTCATCGAGCTCAACCGCTCGCGCAACAACGTCGTGCTGTCGCGCCGCGCCGTGCTCGAGGAGGAGCGCAAGGAGCAGCGCCAGCAGATCCTCGACCGCCTGCAGCCGGGCGACGTCGTCGAGGGGCAGATCTCGAACATCGTCGACTTCGGCGCGTTCGTCGACCTCGACGGCATGGACGGCCTGATCCACATCTCGGAACTCTCGTGGTCGCACGTGAACCATCCCAGCGAGGTGCTCGAGATCGGCCAGACCGTGCGCGTGAAGGTGCTCGACATCGACCGCGACCGCCAGCGCATCTCCCTCGGCCTGAAGCAGACGCAGTCCGACCCGTGGCAGCAGGTGATCGACAGCTACCAGGAGGGCGACGTCGTCGAGGGCCGCGTGACGAAGGTCGTCACGTTCGGCGCGTTCGTCGAGATCCTCCCGGGCGTCGAGGGGCTCGTGCACATCTCCGAGCTCGCGCAGCACCACGTCGAGAACCCGCGCGAGATCGTCACGCAGGGCCAGCCGGTGAACGTGAAGATCATCGAGGTCGACGCCGACCGGCGCCGCCTCTCGCTCTCGCTCAAGCGCGTCGAGGACACCGATCCGGTGCAGCCGCGCGCGGACGGCGGCGAGTCGGTCCACACGCGGCCGAACCTCGACCTCTCCGAGGAGGTCTTCGCCGAGGCGCCCGCCACGGAGGCTGCGGAGCCGGAGCCGGCCGAGGTCGGCGAGGAGCCGGCCGCCGAAGCCGAGGCCGAGCCGGTCACGGCCGAAGCCGACGCGACGGGCGCGGGCGCTGCCGCGCCGCCCGCGGACGAGCCGGCCG
>JBKPLI010000205.1:0-17422 GCA_046731555.1 Actinomycetota bacterium
GCGCCGGTTCGTCGCGCGCGAGCGCGCGCCCGGCCCCGGCGCCGCGCTGGACGCGCACGCACGCGCGACCGTGCGGGGCTTCTTCCACCCGGTCGGCACGTGCGCGCTCGGCCTCGTCGCGGAGCCGGACGGCCGCATGCGCGGCTTCGAGAACCTGTACGTCGGCGACGCGTCCTTCGTCCCGGCGATCCCGCGCGCGAACACGAACCTCACCGTCGCGGCGGTCGCGGAGCGGCTCGCCGACCTCCTCCGCGGCCATGTCCCTTCGGGCCATGGCCGTACTCCGGGCCACTGACATGTCCGTTCGGGACGGGAAGTGGGACGAACGCGTGACAGTCTCGCCGGCGACCGCCGGACGTAGCGTCACGGGAAGGCGTGCGTGAGCAGGCATTTCGCCGCCGCGCTGTCCACGCGGGGCATGTCCCGTCGGGACGTGTCCGTACTCCGGACTGCGGACACGTCCCGAAGAGACGGGTGCGCGGTCTCTCAGCCCTCCGGCATCGGCGCGGACGGGTCGGTCTGCCAGAGCCCGAACTCGTTGCCGTGCGGGTCCTTGCAGGTCGCGAACCAGCCCATCGACGGCACCGGCATCGGGTCGTCGGCCTCGCCGCCCAGCTCCTTCACGCGCGCGGCGCCGGCGTTGATGTCGTCGACGGAGAAGTACGCGCGCGTCCCGCGCTTGGCGGGCTCCATGTTCGTGATCGCGCCGCCCTGGCTCTCGCTCAAGCGGGCCATGTGGTACTCGGACGGCCCCGGGTAGTTCTCGAACTGCCACCCGAAGAGACCGCCCCAGAACGCGCGCGCCTGCGCGGTGTCGTCCGCGGGGATCTCGATGTGCACGATCTCGCCGGCCATGCATGTCTCCTCTCGCTCGTCTACCGACCCCGATCATCCGTTGGACTCCGCGCGCGGCCAAACTTCATCGAGGACCCGAATAAGCTCACGCCGTGACCTACTCGATCCTCGGACGGGACCCCGAAAGCGGCGAGCTCGGCGTCGCCGTGCAGTCGCAGGCGTTCAACACGGGCGCCGCCGTGCCGTGGGCGCGCCCGGCTGTCGGCGCGGTCGCGACGCAGTCGTTCACCGACCGCCGCTACGGCTGGCGCGGGCTCGAGCTGCTGGCCGACGGCCTCGACCCCGAGGCGGCGCTCGAGCGGCTGCGCGCGGACGACGCGCTCGTCGAGTTCAGGCAGGTGGGCGTCATGTCCGCGGACGGCGGTGTGGCGCAGTGGACGGGCAAGCGTTGCGTCCCCGCCGCCGGCTCGGCGCGCGGCGAGCACTGGGCGGCGCAAGGGAACATGCTCGCTTCGCCGCGCGTGTGGGAGTCGATGGGCGAGGCGTTCGAGTCGACGGCGGGCTCGCTCCCGCAGCGCCTGCTCGCGGCGCTCGACGCGGCGGAGGCGAACGGCGGCGACTGGCGCGGCCGCGGCGGCGCGGGGATCGTCGTCGTGCCGGCCGAGGGCGAGCCGTGGGACCGCGTCGTCGACCTGCGCGTCGAGGAGGGCGACGACTCGCTGCCGCGGCTGCGCGAGCTCGTCGTCCGCGCCGAGGGCTACCGCACCTGGAACCGCGCGTCGTCCGGCCGGTTGGAGATCGCCCGCGACGCGCGCCTCTCGCCGCCGACCGTCGCATGGTCGGCGATCGCGGACGCGATGGCGGGCGGCGACCTCGACGAGGCGCGCCGCCTGTTCCGCGCGCTCGCCGCCGCCGAGCCGCGCTGGGTCGACTACGCGCGCACGCTCGACGCGCACCCCGAGCTGCCGCCGCTCGGCCCGCTGCTCCAGGACTAGGATCGACCCATGCCCGACCGCCTCTACTTCACCGACGACGACGAGGCGTGCGCGCTCCTCGCGAGCGATCCGCTCGCGCTGCTCGTCGGCTTCGCGCTCGACCAGCAGGTGACGGTGCAGAAGGCGTTCGCCGGCCCGCTCGTGATCAAGCAGCGGCTCGGCGCGTTCGACGCGCGGACGCTCGCGACCAGCGACCTCGACCCCGTGTTCCGCGAGAAGCCCGCCGTGCACCGCTTCCCCGGCGCGATGGCCGAGCGCGTGCAGGCGCTCGCCGCGCACCTCGTCGAGCGCTACGACGGCGACGCCGGCGCGGTATGGACGAGCGCGCAGACCCCCGAGCAGCTGAAGGCGAACCTCGAGGCGCTGCCCGGGTTCGGGACGATGAAAGTGAAGTCGCTCGGCGCGGTGCTCGCGAAGCGCTTCGGCGTCGAGAACGCCCGTCCACTCGTCCCGTCGCACCCGACGCTCGGCGACGTCGACTCGCCGCAGGCGCTCGCCGACTACCAGGCGGCGAAGCGCGTGCACAAGGCGGAGTGGTCTGCCCGAAACGCCTGAGCAATTCTGGGAGCGCACGCACGGCGCGCTGCGCATGCCGCCGGTCGAGGAGTGGGAGTCGTTCCCGTTCGACGGCGACCTGCGGCCGCGTGCGCTCGCGCCGCCGGTCGAGCGCGAGCGGCCGCGCCACGGCGAGGGCGGCGGAGACTGCCGCCGTTGCGCCGCAGGCGACGACGAGTACCTCTGGACGGACGCGCACTGGCGGCTCGCGCCGCTGCAGGGGCCGAGCGGCCTGCCCGTGGTCGTCTTGCTCGAGACGCGGGAGCACGTCGACTTCGACGCGCTGCCGCCGGAGCTCGCGGCCGAGCTCGGCCCGATGCTGCTGCGCGTGCAGCGAGCGGTCTACGCCGTCGGCGACATCGGCAACGTGCACGTCTGCCGCTGGGGCGACGGCAGCGAGCACTTCCACTTCTGGTTCATGGCGCGGCCCGCGCGTGTGCCGCAGCTGATCGGCAGCTTCGCCGCGATCTGGGACGACATCCTCCCGCCGCTGCCCGAGGACGTCTGGCGCGCGAACATGGAGCTCGTCGCGCGCGCGATGGGCTAGCGCACGCAGCGGAGGGCCGCACGCCCGGCCCTCTCGTGCTCCGAACTATGGATGCAGCGTGCTCGCGAAGATGTCGGTCCGGTTCGCGAGGTTGCCGCTGTTCGCCATCGCGAAGAACGCGACGAACGCATTCCCGCTGCGCGCGAGCCCTTCGTAGTCGCCGACGAAGTAGCCGTTCGCGTCCGGCGCCGTCTCCATGTCGAACGGCCCGGCGACGTGCGTCTCCGACGACCAGCTGCTCGCGTTCGTGCAGTCCTGCGTCGCCGCGTGGCAGTGCACGAACCAGTAGTCGGTCGACAGCCCCGGCGCGGGCGTGTTGTTGCGGAAGTCGTAGTAGGTGACTCCCACAGTCCCGTCCGCGGCGACCGCCACCGACGGCGTGAACGCCTGCGTCGCCGGCACCTGGTTGATCTGGATCTTCGGCGACCACGTCAGGCCGCCGTCGAGCGACTGCGAGAACGCGATCCCCGCATGCTCCTTGCCTCTCGGCGGGCCGCTGAAGCTGCCGTCCTGCCAGACGGCGTACACGCGCCCGGGCGAGACCCCGGCCGCGATGTCCGGAATGATGTCGCCCGTGCGGACGCCGTGGCCGTTGTCGGGGTCGACGACTCCGACGGTGTCGACGCCGCTGACCTCGACCGGCGACGACCAGGAGGTGCCGCGGTCGGTCGAGCGGAGCACGGCCACGTCGCAGCAGACTCGCTGCTTGCCCGAGCCGTGGAACAGCCACATGACGTTCACGAGCGTCGGCACGGACGTGCCGCTCGGCACGACCGCGATCTGGTTTCCGATCGTGAACGAGATCGCCCGCTGCTCGTCGAAGATCGGCCGTGCCGGCTCCCACGTCAGGCCGCCGTTCGTCGTCCGCGCGAAGACCGTCTGCGAGCGCAACGCGGCCGTGTTCCCAAGCCCGTTGAAGCTCACCTTGTCGCTCGGGAAGGTGCTGCGGTCCCAGACCGCGTAGACGAAGTTCGAGTCGAACGGGTCGGCGGTGATCGACTCCTTGTCGACGAACAGCGAGCCCGAGCCCGTGTTCTCGCGCTGGAGCGTCGCCGGCTCGCTCCACGTCGCGCCACCGGTCGTCGACCGGCTGGCGAGGATCGCGTTGTCGGCGTTCGTGTCGTTGAACGACAACGCGATCTGGTGGACGACGCCGTTGGGCGAGAACGTCACCCACGGGTCGGACGCACGCTGGAAATCGCCGCCGTTCGCGACCGTTCCCCCGGCGCAGATACTGAAGTGCGCCCACGACTCCGTCCACGTCGCACCGCCGTTGAACGACGTCGACGCGACGAGCCCGTGCGCGCCGCCGTTCGACCAGCGGTCCTGCTGGAAGACGCCGACGATGTGGTTCGGGTTCGTCGGGTCGACCGCGACCCGCGGCTCGACCTCGGCGTTCTCGAACAGTGTCCCCGACTGCGGCACCCCCTCGCAGCCGGGCGCGAACGGGCTCGGCTGCGAAGCGACCACCGGCGGCGACGGGACGAAGACGCTCGCCCCGGCCGCGGCGACGGCGACGACGGCGGCGAGCATCGCGATTGCGATCACGGTTCTCCTCATGAATCCCCCTCTGTCGTGGATTGGAGACCGGAACGCACCCTCGTCGACCCGGATTATCCGCTCTTTCGCCGGGAGCCTCCTAGCCTGCGCGCAGCGCGCGCAGCGCAGGCCCCAGCCCCTGCCGCCCGTGCAGCACGGGCTCGAAGAGGTCGCCGTGCGCGGCGACGCGGTCGAGCGCCACCTGCATCGAGAAGTCGCGCGGACGCACGTCGTCCGTGAGCTCGTCCCAGCGGAGCGGCGTCGACACCGGCGCGCCCGGCTTCGGCCGCACGGAGTACGCGGACGCGATCGTCTTGCCGTGGCCGTTCTGCCGGTGATCGACGAGCACGCCCGACCGCTTCTTCTTCAGCCACTCCGTCGTCAGCTCGCCGGGATGCTCGGCCTCGAGCTTGCGCGACAGCAGCTCGGCGAACTCGTACGTCTCGTCGTAGCCGTGCCGGCGCGCGATCGGGACGAGGACGTGGATGCCGTCGGAGCCGCTCGTCTTCACGTGGCTCTCGAGGTCGAGCCGCTCGAGCTCCTCGTGCACGAGGTGCGCGACGCGGATGCACTGCGCGAACGCGTCGGGCTCCTCGGGCGGGTCCAGGTCGAAGAGCACGAAGTCCGGCCGGTCGGGCTTGTCGACGCGCGAGTACCACGCGTTCATGTCGACGCAATTGACCTGCACGGCCCAGAGCACGGCGGCAGGCTCGTTGATCAGCACGAAGTCGACCATGCGTGACTCGCCCTTCGAGCCGCGCGGCCACGTGCGGAACTCGCGCGTCGGGATCCACTCCGGCAATCCCTTCGGCGCCTGCTTCTGGAAGAACGCCTCCCCGGTGATCCCGTGCGGGTAGCGCTTGAGCGTGAACGGCCGGCGCTCGAGGTGCGGGACGAGCGTCGGGGCGACCTGGCGGTAGTACTCGAACACGTCGCCCTTCGTGATCCCGTCGTCGGGAAAGAGCACGCGGCCCGGGCTCGACAGGCGGATGGTGCGCCCGTCCACCTCGAGCTCGACGGCCTTGGCCCTGGTGGCCATGCCGCGCAGGCTACCCGCGTCCGCGCGCCGACCGGTCTGCAAGGCTGCGCGCGTGGCCGAGCCCGTCGTCTCCGCACGGTCGTTGACGAAGCGCTTCGGCGGTCTCGTCGCGGTCGAGGACCTCTCGTTCGACCTCGAGCCCGGCACGGTCACCGGCTTCCTCGGCCCGAACGGCGCCGGCAAGACGACGACGCTGCGGATGCTGCTCGGCCTCGCGGCGCCCACGAGCGGCGAGGCGCACGTGTTCGGCCGGCGCTACCGCGCGCTCGACCGGCCGGCGAAGCGCGTCGGCGCCGTGCTCGAGTCGACCGACTTCCACCCGGGACGACGCGGCCGCGATCACCTGCGGGCGCTCGCGCTCGCGTCCTCGGTCCCCGACTCCCGCGTCGACGAGGTACTCGCCCTCGTCGAGCTGACGCCCGCGGCCCGCCGACGCGTGAAGGGCTACTCGCTCGGCATGCGCCAGCGGCTCGGCCTCGCGGCGGCGCTGCTGGGCGACCCTGAGCTGCTCGTGCTCGACGAGCCGGCGAACGGGCTCGACCCCGAGGGCGTGCGCTGGCTGCGCGACTTCCTGCGCCGCTTCGCCGCGGAGGGCAAGACCGTGTTCGTTTCGAGCCACGTGCTCGCGGAGGTCGCGCAGACCGTCGACCGCGTCGTGATCATCAACCGCGGCCGGCTCGTCGTCGACGCGCCGCTCGCGGAGCTGACCGCGCGCGCGTCCGGCGCGATCCGGGTTCGCTCGCCGCAGCGCGACCGCCTGCAGCGCGCGCTCGAGGGGGCCGGCCTGCAGGCGACGCCGCTCGACCCGGACGGCCTCGTCGTGGCCGGCGGCGGCACCGCGCAGGTCGGCGAGCTCGCGGCGGCGAACGGCATCGTCCTGCACGAGCTCGCCGAGCAGGGCTCGACACTCGAGGAGGTCTTCCTCGAGCTCACCTCGGAGGCGGCGTCGTGACCGCGCAGCTGCGCTCGGAGCTCCTGAAGATCCGCTCGACGCGCACGGTGCTCGGCCTCACGCTCTGCCTCCTCGCGTTCGTCGTGCTCATCGTCATCGTGTCGGTCTACGCGTCGAGCAAGAGCTCGCTCTTCACGAGCGACCAGCAGCGCGACCTGCTGTCGGTCGCCGGCCTCGCCGAGCCGTTCGCGGCGATCGTCGGCATCCTGGCCGTGACGAGCGAGTTCCGGCACGGGACGGCGCGGCCGACGTTCCTCGCCGAGCCGCGGCGCTGGCACGTGATCGCGGCGAAGGCGGTCGCCGCCCTCGCGGCCGGGTTCGGCCTCGCGGTGGTCGTGCTCGTCGTCGCGTACGTCCTAGAGCGCCTCGGGTTCTGGACGCGCGACATCGACTTCGTCGTCGAGGGCGACAGGGCCGCGAGGCTCGCGCTCGGGATCGCGCTCGCGTCCGCGCTCTGGGGCGCGCTCGGCGTCGGCGTCGGCGCGGTCGTGCGCAGCCAGGTCGGCGCGATCGTCGGCTTGCTCGTCTGGCTGTTCGTCGCCGAGAACATCGTGTTCGGGCTCGTGCCGTCGGTCGGCCAGTGGCTCCCGGGCCACGTGTCGGACGCGCTCAGCGGCTCGACCGGCGACGAGCTCCTCTCGCCCGTCGCGGGCGGCTTCCTCTTCGTGGCGTACGCGGCGCTCGCGTGCGTGCTCGGCGCGCTCGCGACCGAACGCCGCGACGTCGGCTGACGCTCACCACACGTCGATCGTCGGCACGCGCGCGTCGCCGTCGAGGCACGCGGTCGCGAAGAGCGCCGCGCCGACGTCGCCGGTCCAGAGCGACTGCCGGCCGCGGCCGTGCTCCGCCCACGAACGCTCGACCTGCTCGAGCGCGTGCACCGCGAAGCGCCGCGCACGGTCGAGCCAGAGCTCGTCGCCCGTGAGCGCATGGAGCTTGAGGAGCGCGTAACCGTTGCCGGCCGTGCCGTGGCAGAGGCCGTGGCCCTTCGCGAGCGGGCCTGCGCGCCACGTCAGCTCGGCGCCGCCGCGCGCAAGCTCCAGCGGCAGCAGGTCGCCGACCGTCGCGACGATCCCCGGCGCCCCGTGGCACCACTGCACGCGGATCTCGTCCGGCCGCGACGGCGCACCAGGAGGCCAGTTCACCAGCTTCTCGACGCGGAGAGCCAGGCGCTCGAGCACCCGGTTCGTGCGCTCGCGGAGCGCATCGTCGTCGTAGCCGCGCAGCGCGTGGATGTTTCCCGCGGCCCCGTGAACCGGGCCGAGGTGCTGTCCGGGTCGGCCGTACAGCTGCTGCGTCCAGAGGCCGGTCTCCTCGTCCCATTCCGTCCAGAGACGCTCCGCGCTCTCGCGCCACGCCTCGTCGAACCCGGCCGCGCGCGCGGCGAGCATCGTCCCCGCCGAGCCCCACATGAGCTCCCAGAAGTCGTTCGCGGCGTTCTCGCGGATGCGTGCGAGCAGCCGCTCGTCGTCGGCGGCGCTCGAGGCGACCACGCGCGCGACGAGCAGGATCCCCGTCTCACCCATGAGCAGGCTCGGCACGTCGCCGAAGTCCGGGCGCTCGCGGTAGCGCTCGTGCACGCGGGCGATGACCGCCGCGAGGTCGAGCGACGACCCGAGACGGTGCAGCGCCCACACCACCCCGGCGGCACCGAGGTAGAGCGTCGTCGGCGGCACGGGCAGGTCGCCGTCGTCGTCGAGCGGATGCACGGGCCAGCCTCCGTCGCCGAGCGCGGCCTCCGCGTCCGCGACGATCGCCGCGACGGCGGCGCGCACGCGACCCTCGTCCCAGGCCGCCTCCGTGAGCGGCTCGTGCTCGCTAGGCCGGAAGAGCTCCATGCCTCGCGAGCACCGCGCGCAGCGTGTCGGCCTCGAGCGCGTGCACCGTGAAGCCGCCGCGGCCGGTCATCGTCCGCGCCGCGAGCAGGGCGTTCACGATCGCCTCCTCCGTCGCCTCGATCGCGGCGTAGAAGAGCTCGTCGATGCGGTCGTTCGCGAGCATGCGCACCGTCTGCTCCTCGTCGCCGCCGATCGCGTTCGCGGTCGACCACGCGAGGATCAGGTCGCCGCTCGAGTTCTCGCCCGCCCCGCCCGTGCGCGCGACGCCGAGCCCCGCGCGCTGCGCGACGCGCTCACACTGGTGCGGCAGCAGCGGCGCGTCCGTCGCGACGAGCACGATGATCGAGCCCGCCGGCGTATCGGCGCCCGGCATCGGCACGTCGGACTCGCGTCCGACGGGCACGCCCGCGACCGTGAGCCGCGAGCGCCGGCCGTGGTTCGCCTGCACGAGCACGCCGAGCGTGTGGCCCGTGGACGTGACGCGCGACGCGGTGCCGATGCCGCCCTTGAAGCCGTGGCAGATCATCCCGGTGCCGCCGCCGACCGCGCCCTCCTCGACCGCGACGTCCGTCGCGGCGTCGATCGCCGCGAACACATGCTCCGCGCGCACGTGCATGCCCTCGATGTCGTTCAGCCGGCCGTCGTACGTCTCGCCGACGACGGGCAGGTGCCACTCGCCCGTGCCCCGCTCGTGCTGGTACGCGACGATTGCATCGCGGACGACGCCGACGGAGAACGTGTTCGTGATCCCGATCGGCGTCGTAAGCAGGCCCGACTCGCGCACCCACTCGAGCCCCGTCAGCTCGCCGTTGCCGTTCAGCCGGTGCGCGCCCGAGAACAGCGGCAGCTCGGCCGGCAGCACGACCGTCACGCCCGTGCGCACCGCGTCGCCCTCGACGAGGGTCGAGTGCCCGACGCGCGTGCCGGCCACGTCGGTGATCGCGTTCAGCGGCCCCGGCTCGAGGTCGCCCAGCAGCAGCCCGAGGTCGCGCGCGCGCCTCAAGGAGCGCGCCGCAGCTCGCGCCACGCGAGGACGGTGACGAAGAGCCAGGCGAGCGGGAACAGCAGCGTCCAGACAGACGCGTGCGTCGCGATCAGCATCACGATGCCCGTGACGAACAGGAACGAGCTGAGGAAGAACCAGACGGCGACCGTCGCGGCGATCCGACCCGCGCGGCGAGCACGGCGCCCCAGGTCGTCGGCGAAGAGCCCGCGGAGCTGCAGCCGCAGCTCGGTCATCGAGCGCGCGTGCAGCACGCGCTCGGAGCGGTCCGAGAACTCCTCCAGCTCGAGCCGACCCTCCGCGTAGGCCCGCTTGAGCACGGCAACCGCGCGATCGCGCTGCGCGTCGGCCGGCAGCGCCATCAGCCGACCCCCGCAAGGAGGAACGCGCGGTTTTCCTTCAGCATCTCGCGTGCGATCACGAGCCGCTGGATCTGGTTCGTGCCCTCGTAGATCTGCGTGATCTTCGCGTCGCGCATCATGCGCTCGACCGGGTACTCCTGGATGTAGCCGTAGCCGCCGAGCACCTGCACCGCGTCCGTCGTCACCTCCATCGCGACATCCGTGCAGTACAGCTTCGCCATCGCGGACAGCTTCGTCAGTTCCTGACCCTCGGCGCCCTCGTCGATCAACTGCCCGACCTTGTAGAGGAGCCCGCGCGCGGCCTCGCACTTCGTCTCCATGTCGGCGAGCATCCCGCCGATCAGCTGGTGCTGCGCGATCGGCTTGCCCATCGTCTCGCGGCTCTTCGCGTACTCGAGCGCGTAGTCGGTCGCACCCTGCGCGAGCCCGAGGCCCTGCGCGCCGATCCCGGGGCGCGAGCGGTCGAGGATGCGCATCGCGATCCGGAACCCCTCCCCTTCCTCGCCCAGCAGGTTCTCGGCCGGCACGCGGCAGTCGTTGAAGAACACCTCGCCGGTCGTCGAGCCCTTGATCCCCATCTTCGGCTCGATGCGGCCGACCTCGAACCCGGGCGCGTCGCCCTCGACGACGAACGCCGAGATGCCGTCGTGGCCCGCCGACTGGTCGGTCTTCGCGAACACGACGTACACGTGCGCGACGCCCGCGTTCGTGATGAAGCGCTTGCCGCCGTTCAGGACGTACGCGTCGCCGTCGAGCCGCGCGGTCGTGCGCATCGCGGCGCTGTCCGACCCCGAGCCGGGCTCGGTGAGCGCGTATGCGGCGAGCCACTCGCCCGACGCGAGCTTCGGCAGAAACCGCCCCTTCTGCTCCTCCGTGCCGGCGAGCTTGATGCCGAGCGAGCCGAGCTCCTGCACGGCGATGATGAGCCCGCTCGTCGCGCAGACCTTCGACAGCTCCTCGATCGTCACAAGCGTCATGAGCGAGCTCTCGCCGATCCCGCCGTACTCCTCGTCGTACATGACGCCGAAGAGCTCGTTGTCCCGGAACAGCTCGACGACGTCCCACGGGAACTCCGCCGACTTGTCGATCTCGGCCGCGCGAGGGGCAATCCGCTCCCGCGCCAGCGTCCGCACGAGGTCGCGGATCTCGCGCTGATCGTCGCTCAGGGGGTCGAGAGGCACGGCTTGAGTGTAGTCCGGGCCGTGCCGATACCTCGACCGTGGTCATCCCGGTCCGGATCCTCACCCTCGCGCTCGCGGCGTCCCTGCTCGGCTGCGGCGCGATGACGCTCCTCCTCGTCGCCGCAGCGCGGTAGAGGCGGATCCGGGCGGCACGCCCCGCCCGATCCGAATGCCGCTAGCGCAACGCGAGGTACGGCCGCAGGAAGTCGGCGACCTCCTGGGTGTCCGTCCGCGTGTTCACGGACGTCGACCACAGCGGCACGTCGCCCGTGCTGACGACCGCGACCGCGACGCCGTTCAGCAGCGTCGGCCCGCCTGAGTCGCCGTAGCCGGTGCCGCCCTCGCCGGCGTTGTTCTTCTGGTGCAGGTGGATCATGTCCTGGTTCAGCGAGCTGAACGAGGACACGGACGTCCACCGGTCGCCGTCGAACTCGAACGTCTTGCCACCCGGGCCGTTGACGCCCTCGTGCGTGCCGTAGCCGACGTTCACGAAGTCCGACGTCTGCAGCGTGCCGGCCTTCTTCATCGCGTCGAGCAGCCCGACCTCCGGCAGCGGGACGTACGGCCCCGGCTGCGCGGCGTCGAGGACGATGATCGACACGTCGTTCCCGTACGGCGGCTTGTAGAGCGGGTTCGTCACCGTGTGCCCGAGCGCGACCGTCGCCGGATGCTCCGCGTCGGTCGACTGGAACGTGACGCCGACGGGCCAGCCGTTCGCCTCGGCGAACGACGTGCAATGGCTCGCCGTCAAGAACACGCGCGGCGCCACGAGCGAGCCCGTGCAGAGCACGTGCCAGCCTGTGGACGTCTGCACGAGGAACGCGCCGACGTTCGGGTGCGCGTTCCCGTCCCGCACGCCGTTCGTGATGCCGACCGCCGTCGAGACGACCACGAGCGCAAGCGCCGTCGCGGCGGCGAGCGCCAGGGACCTCCTCATAGGCCTCCTCCCCTCCGAGTTGCCTGGACGGGCGGATCCTAGACCCACCTCAGCGGTTGTGACAGACCGCCTCGACGTTGTTGCCGTCGGCGTCGAGCAGGAAGGCTGCGTAGTAGCCGCCGTGGTACTTCCGCTCGCCCGGCGGGCCGTTGTCGATGAACCCCGCGCCCGTGCCCGCCTCCCAGAACGCGTCGACCGCCGCGTTGTCCGGCGCCGAGAAGGCGAAGTGGACGTTCTGCGTCGGGCCGCTGTCAACGAGGAAGAGCCTCCCGCCCGGACCGGCGAAGCCGAGCGGCTCCTCGACGAACACCTCGGCGCCGAGCGGGTCGAGCACCGTCTCGTAGAACCGGCGCGCGCGGCGCAGGTCGCGGACGCCGAGCGTGAGGTGGTCGATCGACCCCGTGCGGCCGGGCTCGCCGTGGAACACCGCCTCGACGTTGTTGCCGCCGGGATCGAGCGCGAACGCGCCGTAGTAGCGGTCGTGGTAGTGCGGCCGCACGCCGGGCGGCCCGTTGTCGACGCCGCCGGCGCCGGTCGCCGCGCGCCAGAACGCGTCGACATGCGCGCGCGAGCGCGCCGCGAAGGCGACGTGCACATCGCGCGTCGTCGCGCGGCCGGGCGCGAGCCCGACGGAGAAGTCTCCCCACTCGAGGAAGTCCGTCCCGCGCGAGACGCCCACCTCGAGCGCCGTGAACGCCGCGTCGTAGAAGCGCCGCGCCGCGTCCGCGTCCGACACGCCGATCGTCACGTGGTCGAACACGGGCTAGGGCCAGGCGGGTCGCTCGACGCCGAGCCGCTCGAGCCCGCCCCAGTCGTCGCGCGCCGGCGCGAACGCCTCGACGAGCAGCGCACCCTCCGGCCCCACGCGGACGTCGTGCGGCGTGTCGCCGAGGATGCGCCACGTCGCGCCCGGCTCGAGGTCGCGGGACTCGCCGCCGATCCGGAACGTCAGCGATCCGCGCAGCAGCATCCCGACCTGCTCGTTCGGGTGCTTGTGCTCGGGGACGACGGCGTTCGCCTCGAGCTCGATGAACGCGACCGTCAGCTGGTCGCCCGACACCGACTTGGCGATCACACCGGGCCAGATGAGCTGCGCGTCCGTGGAGTCGATCGAGCCGAAGGTGGTCACGACGCGATCGTAACGAGCGCAGGGCTACTGCCAGTCGTCGACCTCTGCGGCGGTCGACCGCAGCTCGTCGAAGAGCCCCGTCCGCCCCACGGCGAAGCCGAGCGCCGCGAGCAGCGCGGCGGCGAGCAGCAGCCACGCGAAAGACCACGCGGCGACGAGCAGCAGGCCCGCGCCGGCGACGATCCCGAGGCGGACGCCCCGGCGGCTCGACCACAGACGGCGCAGATCCATCCCAGCCCCTTTCACCCGTCGCCCGCCGACGCAGCATCCGCGCCCGGAGGCCCTCGCGCCCTCCCTCGGACGAGTGAACTACATTCACCGCGTGATCCTCGAGAACGGCCTCGTGCGGACGCTCGAGCCGAGCGTGCCGACGCAGCGGGCGCTCGCGATCGCCGGCGACCGGATCGCCGGCGGCGTCGGCGTCCACGAGACGGCCCTCGCCTCGCCGGAGGTCGTCGACCTCGGCGGCCGCACGGTGGTCCCGGGCTTCACGGACGCGCACGTGCACTTCCCGACGTGGGCGCTCGCGCAGACGGAGGTGAAGCTCGACGGCTGCGCGACGCTCGACGAGGCGCTCGCGCGCGTGCGGGGCGCGACCGCGCCGGAAGGCCGCTGGCTGCGCGGCTACGGCTGGCGGAGCGGCGACTGGCAGCCGGCGGTCGAACCGACGAAGGAGCGCCTCGACGAGGTCACGGGCGCGACCCCGGCCGCGCTGATCGCGAAGGACTACCACTCGCTGTGGCTCAACTCCGCCGCGCTCGCGGTCGCGAACGGGGACCTCGAGGTCGCGGGCGGCGTCGTCGAGCGCGACGAGCGCGGCGAGCCGACGGGCGTCCTGCGCGAGGAGGCCGCGTGGCGCTTCAAGGACCGGCACATGACCGTCGCCGACGACGAGTACGTCGAGGCGATGCGCCGCGGCGTGAAGCTCGCCAACGCACGCGGCGTCACGGCCGTGCACGACAAGGACGGCTGGCTCGGTGCGCTGCGCCTGTGGCAGCGGCTGAACGAGCACGGCGGCCTGACGCTGCGCGTGTGGCAGTCGCTCCCGCACGAGGAGGTCGAGACGCTGCGCGCGCTCGGGATCCGCTCGGGCTTCGGCGACTCGATGCTGCGCGTCGGCTACCTGAAGGTGTTCATGGACGGCACGCTCGGCTCGCGCACGGCGTGGATGCTCGACGGAAGCGGCGTGCAGATCACGAGCGGCGAGGAGCTTGCAGAGATCGTGCGCCGCGGCGCCGAGGCCGGCTTCCCCGTCGGCGTGCACGCGATCGGCGACCGCGCGAACCGCGAGGCGCTCGACGCCTTCGAGGCGACGCGCGACGCGTGGCAGCCGCTCGGCCTGCGCCAGCGGATCGAGCACGCGCAGTGCGTCTCGCCCGACGACCTCGCGCGGTTCGCGGCGATCGGCGTCGCGTGCTCGGTGCAGTTCTCGCACGCGCCGTCGGACCGCGACCTCGCCGAGCGGTTCTGGGGCGACCGGCTCGAAGGCACGTACGCCTTCCGCACGCTGCTCGAGTCGGGTGCCGTGCTCGCGAACGGCAGCGACGCGCCGATCGAGGAGCTCGACCCGCTCGCAGGCGTCCGCGCGGGCGTGCGACGCACGATCGACGACCGCGGGCCCTGGCGCGAGCAGGAGGCGCTCACCGTCGACCAGGCGTTCCACGCAACGTGCGTCACGCCCGCCTGGCTCGCTCGCGACGAGCGCCGCCGCGGCAAGCTGATCCCCGGGTACGCCGCCGACCTCGTCGTGCTCGACCGCGACCCGTGGGAGGACCTGGACGCGCAGGTCGTCGCGACGATGGTCGGCGGACGGTGGATGCACAACCCGCCGCCGTGGAACTGACGCCGTTTCGTAGCGTCCTCCCCATCTGAGACGATCGGCACAACCGACCCCGGCTCAGAGGAGGCGTGAATGGAGGCTTCTGCGGCGACGCGGCGCGACTTCGACCACCTGCGCGAGCACTCGATCGGGCTCCCGCAGGTCCTGTTCCAGTCCATCACGCACATGGCTCCGGGCGCCGCGGTCGCGTACTCGATCTACATCTCCGTCCCGCAGGCGCGGCAGGCGCTCCCCCTCGCGGTCGCGCTCGCGCTGATCGCGTGCCTGTGCGCCGCGACCGCCATCGGCCAGCTCGCGAAGCTCTTCCCGTCGGCCGGCGGCATGTACACGTACGCCGCCCGCTCGCTCGGGCCATGGGCAGGGTTCCTCGTGGCGTGGCTCTTCATCATGTTCGAGCCGCTCGTCGCGCCGTTTCTCTACCTCGAGTTCGGCTGGGCGATGCACGAGGTGATGGACGTCGAGGTCGGCTGGCACTACAGCGGCCAGTGGTGGATCTGGGTGCTGCTGATGGCGACCGTCGTGTTCCTCCTGACGTACCGCGACATCCGCCTCTCGACGACCGCGGGCGTGATCCTCGGCGCGTTCGAGATCGCCGTGTTCGCCGCGCTCGCGATCTGGATGCTGCTGTCGAACGCGGGCGACCTGAACGCGCAGCCGTTCAACCCGACGCACGCCGACGGCGACTGGAGCGGCGTGTTCCGCGGGATGGTGTTCGCGATCCTCGCCTTCATCGGCTTCGAGGCGGCGGCACCGCTCGGCGAGGAGGCGAAGCACCCACGAAGGACCGTGCCGTTCGCCGTCGTCGGCTCGGCGCTCGCGATCGGCGCGTTCTACGTGCTGTGCGCGTACGCGTGGGTCTTCGGCGCCGGGTTCGAGAACTTCGTCGACCAGGCGACCGGCGCCGACCCGTGGCGCAACCTCGGCCGCGTGTTCTGGGGCGCCGGCTGGGTGATCGTCTTCCTCGCGATCGTGAACTCGATCGCCGCGAACGCGAACGCCGGCATGAACGCCGCGACGCGCGTCCTCTACGCGCTCGGGCGCAACCGGCTCGCGCCGCGCCCGCTCGCGCGCACGCATCCGGAGTACAAGACGCCGACCGTCGCGATCGCGTGGCTGACGGTGTTCGCCGTCGTGCTCGCGTTCCTGCTCGGCTGGAAGTGGGACCCGCTCACGGGCTTCGCACTGATCGCGACGCTCGCAGTGATCGTCGTCGTCCTCGTGTACATCATGCTCTGCCTCGGCTGCATCTGGCACTACTGGACGAAGCGGCGCAGCGAGTTCAACGTCTTCCTGCACCTCGTCCTGCCGCTCGGCGGCGCGATCCTGTTCGCGTTCCCGCTGTACTACCAGTACTTCAAGTTCCCGCCGACGTACCCGATCAAGTACGCGAACTGGATCGCGCTCGGGTGGATCGCGGCGGGCGTCATCCTGGCCTTCTACGTGACGAAGCGCTACCCCGACCGCGCGCGCGATATGGAGCGGGTGTACGTCGAGGACGAGACGGTCGCGCCGGCAACGCCCCCGGCGGTCGAGCCCGCCTGATGGCGACGGCGACCGGGCACCGGATCGGGCGCGACGAGGTCATCTGGGCGTTCGGCCCGGACCTCGAGCCGGTGCTCGAGGTCGACCCGGGCACTGTCGTCACGCTCGAGACGAACGACTGCTTCACCGGCCAGATCCAGACGGAGGACGACCTAGTGACGGCGATCGACTTCGCGCGCGTGAACAGCGCGACGGGGCCGATCGCCGTCCGCGGCGCCGAGCCGGGCGACTCGCTCGTCGTCGAGCTGCTCGAGGTGAAGCCCGGCCCGCGCGGCTTCGCGACGCTCATCCCCGGCATCGGGCAGCTCATCGACCAGGTGCGCTCGCCCGTCACGCAGGTGTTCGAGGTCGAGGGCGACACGGTCCGGATGAACGAGCGCATCTCGTTCCCGCTGCGGCCGATGGTCGGCGTGATCGGCGTCGCGACCGACGGCGAGACGCTGACGAACGGCTTCGCCGGCCGGCACGGCGGCAACCTCGACAACCACCTGCACGGCCCGGGCGCAACCGTGTTCCTGCCGGTCCGTCAGCCCGGCGGCATGCTCGCCATCGGCGACATGCATGCGTCGATGGGCGACGGCGAGGTGTGCTTCACCGGCGTCGAGATCGGCGGCGAGGTGACGATCCGCGTCGACCTCCTGAAGGGAAAGCAGGGCACGTACCCGGTGACGGAGCTCGCCGACCGGTGGGTCGTGCACGGGGTCGCCGGCCCGGATTTCATGGAGGCGCTCGACCGCGCGTGCGAGGAGGCGGCCCGCTTCCTCGTCGACCAGTGGGGCTTCTCCATGGAGGAGGCGTTCATCTTCCTGTCCGTCGCGTGCGACGCGAACATCTGCCAGGCCTGCCGCCCGCAGGAGTTCTCGACGATCGCGCGCGTCGCGATCCCGAAGATCGACGCAACGCCTCGCCCGTTCTCGTAGCGGCATTTTGCGTGCGCTTTACGCAGCGCACACGAGTCGCACGCAGGCGCGGGGAAGAGTCCGGGTCGTGAACTCGACTCCTGGAGGCCAACGATGAAGCACCGTGTAGTCCTCGCGCTGGCGCTCGCCGCGCTCGCGTTCGGGACCGTCGCGGCCACCGCCGTCGGCGGCGGCAAGGCCCAGCTCTTCCTGTTCAACGGTACGCTGCTGAACGCAAGCTCGGGCTCCGTCAGCGTGCAGGTCGACGG
>JBKPLI010000206.1:0-14121 GCA_046731555.1 Actinomycetota bacterium
GACAGCAGCGGCCGCGCGCCGCACGCGAGCGTCAGCGACGCGAGCACCGCGACCTTCGTCGCCCACTCCGTGTGCAGCGGCGCGATCAGCAGCGCGGCGAGCAGCCCGACGCCGACCGAGAACGCGATCCGTGCGCGCCGGCCGCCGGGGATCGTCTTCGGGTCGGTGATCATGAAGAACAGGAAGACGAGGATCTCGGGCGAGGTCAGCAGCGCCAGCCAGAAGTCGAAGCCGGTGAGCGGCCCGAGGTGCCAGCGCGCGGTCATCGCATGCCCCGTTGCCGCCAGCACGCCGATCCCCGCCGCGAACGCGAGCCAGAAGCTCACCGCGACCGCGAGCAGGCGCAGGCGCGAGAGGATCGCGATCCCGCCGCTCACGATGATCGCGAACGCGAGCAGGAGCCAGGGCGACATCGGTCCCCACCAGAAGTCGAGCGGCTCCGCGCGCGTGCGGCCGAGCACGAGGAAGCAGACGACCAGGCCGAAGTTCGACGGGTTGAACACGTGCCCGCCGCGCCACTTGAAGGCGTACTTCGAGAGCAGCGACACGGCCGACGTGCCGACGTAGATCCACCAGCCGTGGAGGCTCCACCAGTCGCCGTGCTCCGTGCCGGGCACGCGCAGGATGAACGCGACGCCGTTGCCGGTGATGAGCGCGCTCGCCGGCCACATGAGCACGTGTTGGCGCCGGGCGGTGATCGCGACCTCGAGGATCCCGGCCGTCAGGACCGAGAGGAGGAGCTGCGCGATCGAGAGCCGGAAGTCGAACGCAATCTGGCCGAGCACGTGCAGCGACGTGATGACGGCGGCGAGGTGCAGCCGAGGGTCGGTCGGCTTCGGCAGCAACACCGGCCACGACCTGCCGCGGATGACGAGCGCGCGCCCGGGGGCGGGTACGGCGTTCGCGCTCACGCTCCGATGGTACTGGCGGCCCCGTTCCGTCACAATCGCCGGAATGCGGCTCGAGCAGGCACTTCGGATCGTGCAGTCTGTCACGACGGGGGCGTCAGGCCCTGTCTCCGTCTTCGTCGCCGACACCCACGGCGAGGTCGTCGCTGCCGCGACGATGGACGGCGCCGCGCACGACACGCGCCTGAACGCGCAGCGGAAGGCGTACACGGCCGCCCGCAGCGACGCGCGCTCGACGCGCGAGCTCGCCGAGAAGGTGCGCGACAACCCGGTCGAGCGCGCGAGCTTCGACCCGTTCTTCACGTTCTTCCTCGGCGGCGTCGCCGCCTTCGAGGGCGACACGCGCGTCGGCTCGGTCGGCGTCAGCGGCCTGCCGGGCGAGGTCGACGAGCAGCTCGCCCGCGCCGGGATCGAGGCCGCGGGGCTCTCGACCTAGCCGGCCGCGAGCCTGCGAAAGGCGGTCGGTGGCTCGGGGTCGTCGAACCGGCGGCGGATCACGGCCGCACATTCCTCCGGCGTGAGGACCGACGTGTCGACCTCGAGGTCGTAGACGCCGGGCACGTGTACCGCCTCCTGCCAGCGGCGCACCGGCTCGGGCACGGGCTCGTCCGGCGAGGAGGTCGCGTAGCTGCCGGGCGGCGACGCATCGCGGCGCGCCATGATCGTCTCGAGCGGGCAGCGGACGCCGACGAAGAGGACACGCAGGCCGTCGAGGCGTCGGGCACAGTCGGCAAGCACGCCGGCGTCGTGGTGTCCGACGTCGACGACGACGTCGAGCCCGAGCCGCGCGTGTGCTGCGACCGACTCGTAGAGCGCCGCGTAGAGCGTCGGGACGAACGGCGCCGCGGGATGCTCCGCCGCGCCCGGCCGCAGGCCGATGCCGGGCTGCAGCCGCGGCGGCGTCGCCGCGCGCGCGACGTCGACGCCGAGGTTCACCCACGCGCCGTTGAACGTCGCCTGGATCGCGGCCGCGATCGACGACTTGCCGGAGCGCGGCGCGCCATTCAGGACCACGACCTGGCCGGGTGCCGTCACTCAGCCGGTGGCGGCGTCGTCCTTGTCCTGCTGGGGCTGGGCGCGGTGCCACGGCTGGAACTTCACCGTCAGCTTCTCGATGCGCTGCCCCTCGACGGAGTCGACGCGGAAGACGACGCCGTCGTAGGTCACCTCGTCGCCCGGCAGCGCGGCGCGGCCGAGCTCGCCGAACACGAAGCCGGCGACGGTGTGGTAGTCCTCCTGCGGCAGGTCGAAGCCGAACTGCTCGTTGAAGTCGTCGATCGGGAACGTGCCGTCGATGCGGATCGTGTCCTCGTCGATCCGCTCGATCGTCTCGTCGGGCAGGTCGAACTCGTCCGCGATCTCGCCGACGATCTCCTCGAGCAGATCCTCGAGCGTGACGATGCCCTCCATCGAGCCGTACTCGTCGATGACGATCGCCATGTGCTGGTTCGACCGCCTGAACTCCGTCAGCAGCGCGGCGAGATCCTTCGTCTCGGGGACCATGTACGTCGGACGGACGAGGTCCGCGACGTTCACGGCCGCGAGGCCGCGGTCGTGCATCGCCTCGATGAGGTCGCGGATGTGCAGGACGCCCACGATCTCGTCGAGCGACCCGCGGTAGACGGGGTACCGCGTGTACGGGGACTCGAGCACGGCCTGCAGGCACTCGTCGGGCGGGAGGTCGATCGACAGCGCCACGACCTCGGGCCGCGGCACCATCACGTCCGAGACCTCCTTGTCGGCGAAGTCGAAGACCTTGTAGAGCATCTCCTGCTCCTCCTCCTCGATCTCGCCCTGCTCGGCGGAGCTCGAGAGGAGCATGCGGAGCTCGGCCTCGGAGTGCGCCTCGCGCTCCGCTCCCGGCGGGGCGAGCCCGAACGCGCGCAGGACGAACTCGGTCGAGCGCTGGAGGACCCAGACGAGCGGGCCGGTGATCGTGAAGAACGCACGCACGAACGGCGACACCGCGAGCGCCGTGCGGTCGGGGTTCCCGAGCGCGATGCCCTTCGGCACGAGCTCGCCGAGCACGACGTGCAGGTACGTGATCACGAGCAGCGCGAGGATCACCGCGAGGAAGGTCGCCATCACGGGGTCGAAGATGTGCGCGAACACCGGCTCGCCGAGCGCACCGATGGCCAGGCTCGTGAGCGTCACGCCGAGCTGCATCGCCGAGATGAACCGCGGCGGGTCGCCGGTGATCCGCAGAACCTGTTTCGCGCGCCGGTTGCCCTGGTGATCGAGCTCCATGATCCGCGTGCGCCGCGCCGTCACGAGGCCGTACTCGGCCGCGACGAAGAACCCGTTGAGCAGGATCAACCCGGCGAGTGCCAGGAGTTCGAGGAAGAGGCTCAAGAGGTCGCGCCCTTCTCAGGCGCGCGTCTACTGGGCGGCAGGTCGTCGTCCAAGTGGATCTGGGGCGGATCCTAGCTCACGCCCCGGCGGAAGCCCCGTCGGGACGAACGTGTGTTCTATAGTACCGGCATGGCGGTCGAGTACCGCGAGGAGCCGTGCACGGCGGCGCTGAACCGCGTCAAGGGGATGATGTTCAAGTGGTCGCTGAACCCCTACATGGGGTGCGTCCACCGGTGCACGTTCTGCTACGTGCGCGCGTTCGAGCGGCGCGCGGACCGGCCGTCGGACGAGCGCTACGGGACGTCCATTCGCGTCAAGGTGAACATCGCCGACGTGCTGCGGCGCGAGCTCGCGCGGCACACGTGGGAGCACGAGCACGTCGCGATCGGGGCCGCGACCGACCCGTACCAGCCGGCGGAGGGTCGCTACCGGGTGACGCGCGCGTGCCTCGAGGCGCTGTCGGACGCCGCGAACCCGTTCTCGATCATCACGCGCGGCCCGATGATCGTGCGCGACCTGGACGTGCTCGCCGAGGCCTCGAGACGCGCCGACGTGTCGGTGACGTTCTCGATCCCGACCGTCGACGTCGACGTCTGGCGCCGCACGGAGCCGTCGACCGCTCCGCCGCGGCAGCGGCTGCGTGCGCTGTCTCGGCTCGTCGACGCCGGCGTGAAGGCTTCGGTCGGGATGGCACCGATCTTGCCGGGCATCTCCGACTCGCCCGAGCAGCTGAGCGAGGTCGTGCGCGCGGCGCGCGAGGCGGGCGCGTGCGGGCTGTGGGCGAACGTGCTGTTCCTGCGCCCCGGCACGCGCGAGCACTTCCTCGACTGTCTCGCGCGCGACTGGCCCGAGCTCGTACCGCGCTACGAGGAGCTCTACCGCGGCCGCGCCTACCTCCCGGCAGACGAGACGAAGCCGGTGCGCTCGCAGGTCGCCGAGCTCGCGCGCGCACACGGCGTCCGAGACCGACGCCAGAATCCTCTGTCACCACCGGCGCCGCCGAAGCAGCTTTCCCTGCTTCCCGCGTAGAATCCCCGCTCCATGGCAGACGAGATCACCACACTCATCGTCGACGACCACGAGGTCGTCCGGGAGGGCCTGCGGCTCTCGCTCTCGCGCGCACCGCACATCCGCGTCATCGGCGAGGCCTCCGACGGCGCCTCGGCCGTCGAGCTCGCGGAGCGGCGCAAGCCCGACGTGGTGATCATGGACGTCCGCATGCCGGGCATGGACGGCCTCGAGGCGACGAAGCTCCTCACAGACCGCGTGCCCGACGCGAAGGTGCTCATCTTCACGGCGTACTCCGAGCGCTCGCTCCTCGGCCGCGGGCTCGAGTCGGGCGCGAAGGGCTACATCCTCAAGGAGGCGCCGCACCAGACGCTCGTGCGCGCGATCGAGAAGGTCGCACACGGCGAGGGGTACGTCGACCCCGCGCTCATGCCGGCGTTCCTGGCCGGCAAGGACCAGAGCGACATGCTCACCGGCCGCGAGCGCGAGATCCTGCAGCTGCTCGCGGACGGCATGTCGAACGCCGACGTCGCCGGGCGGCTCTTCATCTCGCAGGAGACCGTGAAGAGCCACGTGCGCCACATCCTCACGAAGCTCGAGGCGGACACGCGCACGCACGCGGTCGCGATCGCGCTGCGCGAGGCGATCATCGACTAACGTCCACGCGGTTGTGGCCCAGCCCGACCGCGAGCGACTCGACCGGCTGATCGCCGCCGAGCAGGACGAACGGCGCCGAATCGCGCTCTTCCTCCACGACGGCCCGGTGCAGAACCTGTCGGGGATCGCGCTCATGCTCGACGCGGCCGTGCACGCGATCGAGGACGGCCGCGACGAGGACGCGAAGCAGATCATCGGCTCGGCGCTCGAGCGCCACCGGGACACGATCCGCGAGCTGCGCGACCTCTCGTTCGCCCTCGAGCCGGTCGTGCTGCGCGACCAGGGCTTCCGCCCGGCCCTGGCCGCGCTCGCCGAGGGGCTCGGGACGGCGCACGAGCTGCGCATCGACCTCGACGTCGACGCGGCGGAGGAACTCGGCGAGACGGCGCAGGTCGCGCTCTACACGATCATCCGCGAGCTCCTCGACCAGTCGATCCGCCGCGGCCCACCGACGCGCATCCACGTGAAGATCGGCCGGACGGCCGACGGCGGCGTGCAGACGTGCGTGGCCGACGACGCCGAGCCGGAGCGGCGCCGGCGGTCGTTCGAGGCGATCGAGGAGCGGGTGAGCCAGCTCCACGGCGAGATCGCGGTGCACGCGGGCGACACCGGCGGGACGGAGGTTCGCGTCACGCTGCCTCCTTACACAGCGCGTCGTTAGACTCGCGGCCGATGGCGAACGGCAACGGCAGCGGGTTCCTCCTCTTCGTCTGGTCCCCGGCCGGCTACACGCTGCGCGAGATGGACGGCGACCCGCCGCCGGTCGGGTTCGAGTTCGAGGACGACGGCCGGACGCTCGTGGTGAACAAGGTCGGCTCGTCGCCGTACCCGGGCGACTCCCGCCCCTGCGCGTTCTCGGTCGGAAAGGCCTAGGCCGCTGCCGCCTCGGCGGCGACGAGACCCTGCACGAGCGCCTGCGCGAGCCCGCTCGCGTACCCGCCCGTCGCGACGCCGCCGGCGTCGACGCCCGCCGCGAACAGCCCCTCGATCGGCGTCCCGTCGTCTCGGAGCACGCGCGCCCGCTCGTCGACGCGCAGGCCGCCGATCGTGTGCGTGATCGCGGCGACGACGCGAACCGCCGCCACCGTGCCCGGCGGCGCCTCGAAGGGAAGCTGGGCGGGATCCACGTGCGCCGCCGGCGGCGCGGCGGCGACCATGTCGGCGACCGTTCGCTCGCGCACGCGCTCCTCCAGCGCGCCGGCGTCCAGGAGGTAGTAGGCGCGCGCGTTCGGGCGCCGCGCCGTCGCCTGCACGACGTTCGTCTCGGACCACGATACGTCCGCGCGGTCGAAGAACTCGACACCGTTCTCGTCGAAGATTCGCGCGAAGCGTGCGTACAGCTGCGACTCGGCGACGAAGTCGTCCTCGCCCCACCCCGCGTCCGGCATGTTGCGGCCGTAGAACTCGTCCATGCCGGACGTGACCGCCGCGCCGCAATCGAGGGCGTAGCCGAGACCGTCACCCGACGACCACGGGTTCGCACGAAGGCGAAGCGGCGCGGCCGGCTCGATGTAGCGCGCGACGAGATCCGTCGAAGCTGCAAAGCCGCCGGTGCACAAGATCCTTGCATCTGAGTTGTGCTTGGGTAACCCGGCACAAGTGGCTGGGTAACCCTGCACACATCCCTTTTGGACGAGCAGCTCGGTGAGCTGGTTCGGGTCGAACCTCTTCCCCACCGTCCTGTCGTTTCCGGTCTCGTCCCAGACAGGCACGGCCCCGAGGGACATGAGCCAGTCGATCGCGCCGTCGAGCCGTTCCCACACAAGCCGCTGCAACCGTTCGTCACCGCCCGGGCACTCGCGCCGGAAGTCGTCCCACTCGCGGTGCCTCCAGATCACGCACGACGAGAGCAGCATCGAGCCGCCGGGGCGCGTGCCCTTCTCGAACACGCGCACGGCGACGCCGAGCTCGCGCAGCCGCGCGGCGGCGACGAGACCGGCCATGCCGGCCCCGGCCACCGCAACGGTCACGTCAGCGAGAACGTGGGCTTGTGCTCGACGTACTCGATCCGTACGCGGTCGGGCCCCCAGAGGAACGCCGCGTACGTGTTCGCCGCGTCGACGACCGACTCGACCTCGATGCCGGCGCCCTTCGCCTCGTCGATGTGGTCCTCGGCCGAGTCGACGAGCACCGCGAGGTGGTTGAGGAGCGGCCGCTCCGTCTCGCCCGGCTCGCCCTTGTGGAACTCGACGAACGCGCCGCCGACCTCCACGCGCGACGGCCCGACCCGCCGGAACCCGTAGCGCTCGTACTCGGCAGCGGTCGCCTCGGGATCGGGCGTCGTGAGCGCGACGTGGTCGAGGTCGTACTCGACGATCGGATTCCCTTCGACGAGCGTCACGCGGATGCCGCCGCCGACGTCGACGACCTCGCCGGTGCCCTCGGGCAGGGCGGCCCGCGCCTCCGCGAGGCTCGAGACGCGCAGGGCGACGTGCCTGAACACGCCCGCGTCGCGCGGCCCTTCGGCGTCGAACAGCGTCAGCTTGCCGTGCCGCGCGTCCGACCCCATGAGGGAGAAGTTGCTCTCCTCGGCGATGACGTGCATGCCGAGGTGCTCTTCGAGAAACGCCACGATCGGCGCCCGGTCGGTGACCCAGAACGCCACGTGGTCGAGTGTCTTCGGCTCCATTCGCGCCAGGTTACCGACGCGAGGTGGGGTGAAACGCCGCCAGTCGCACGCTCCGGCCCCGTAGAGCCGGAGCAGCGACTGTCGGCCTTACCTGGAGCTGCGGCGCTTCGCGCTCGAGCTGCGCTTCTTGGCGGCCGAGCGCGCCGCCGTCTTCTTCCGTGCCGTCGCGCGACCGCCCTTGGCACCGGCCGAGCGGGCGGCGGTCTTCTTGCGCGCGGTCGCGCGCCCGCCCCTCGCACCGGCCTTTTTGAGCGACGACTTCGAGCGGGACGTCTTGCGAGCACCGGATGCCTTTCTCCGGGTCGTCGTCTTACGCCGTGCCGTCGTCTTGCGGCCCGCGGTCTTCTTGCGCGAGCTGGTCGTCTTCCGCCGGGCGGTCGACGTCTTCCTGCGTGCGCCCGTGGTCTTGCGGCGCGCGGCCGACGTCTTCTTGCGGGCGCCCGTCGTCTTGCGGCGCGTCGCAGAGGTCTTCCGCTTGGCGGCCGACGTCTTCTTCCTTGTGGACGTCGTCTTGCGGCGCGTCGCTGTCGTCTTGCTCCGCGAGCTCGACGCCTTCTTCCGCGCGGTGCCCGCCTTCTTGCGCGAACTCGTTGCCTTCTTCCGCGTGGAGCCAGCCTTCTTCCGGGAGGAGCTCGCCCGCTTCGTCGTGCCGCGGCGCTTCGCGCCCGACCGTGATGCCGACGAACGCGACGACGCTGCGACCGAACGCACCGCCTCGAGCTCGGCAGAAACAGGGGACTCCTCTCCGAAGTCGGTACCACCTGACGTCGACTCTTCCCCGAGCGTCGAGCCGATCGTCACCGACGGCTCGGCGCCCCACGACGTCCCGGCGTCATCCGACAGCGTGTCGGAACGATCGCCGGTGTCGCTCCAATCCTGGGTCATGTACGACCTCCTGTTCGGATTGCGCGCAATGAGATTCCCGCGCAGTTGTGTTTGTAACGCATGCGCAGGACGTGTATGCGGTTGAACGACACGTTAGAGGGTGCGTCGGACCGCGACCCGCACGCGAAGGTTGCGGCGGATCGCGATCCTGACGATGTCACGCGACGCGTCGTCAGCGGCTCGAGCGCGAGCGTGTCGAGCTGCGCGAGGTCTTCCGCGCGGTCGTGCGACCACCGCGCGCGCCGGCGGTTTTGACGGTCATCGTGCCGCGCCCCGACCCACGCGGGCTCGACGAGCGCGACGCGGTCGACTTGCGCGCCGTGGTCGACTTGCGGCGAGCCGTCGTCGTCTTGCGACGAGCGGTCGTCGCCTTGCGGGCGGTCGTCTTGCGAGCCGTCGTGGCCTTGCGGCCGGACGTCTTGCGGGCTGTCGTGCGCTTCCGCGCCGCGGTCGACTTCCGCGCGGCCGTCGACTTGCGGGCCGTCGTCTTGCGCGCGGTCGTGGACTTGCGCGCCGTCGTGGCCTTGCGGCGGGCGGTCGTCGACTTCCTGGCCGTCGTCGACTTGCGACCCGTCGTGGCCTTGCGTGCCGTGGTCGACTTGCGCGTGGCAGTCGACTTGCGCTTCGCGCCGCCGGAGCGCGACGACGTCGAGCGCGAGCTCGCCGCCTTGCGCGCCGTGGACGACTTGCGCGTGCCGGTCGAGCGGGACTTCGTCTCACCCGACTGCGCGCGTTGCTTGTTGACGGTGCGCGCCGCGATCTCCTCGGCACGCTCCTCCGAGCGCCCCTGCTCCTTCTCGGACTGCTTGACGTGCTTGTACTGGCGCTCGCGTTTGTCGCTCCAAGCCTTCTGAGGCATTGGACTCGACCTCCTGTTCGTTTACTGGGCAGGCAATCGATGCCCGATTCGCACAATCGTTAAGCGCGAACCGACGCGAGCGGTTTCGACGTCGGCGAGTCGACGCCTCCCTCGCGTTCCAGCGTGATCGCGACCGTTGCACCGTTCGGCAGCGTTCCGTCGAGGACCACCGTCTTGCGACCGCCGCTGCCGAGCATGCCTGCGCGATGCGGACGGTCGGTGATGATCCACGCCTCGTACGCCTTGCCGTTCGGTGCTTCGCGGAAGTCGCCGACGATCGCGGCGTCGCCCGACGGCGTCACGACGAGCGCGGCGTCGCCGGCGCCCGCGAGCGGCAGGCGACGGGCCGACGGGTCTGCGAGCACCGAGAGCGCGTCGTCGCGGTCCGAGATGCGGTTCGACAGCACGACGCTCCACAGGACCGCGGCGACCGCCACGGCCGACGCGAGCGCGGCGGCCGGTCGCCAGAGGTTGCGGCGCGGCTTCAGCGGGACGACGTTCGGCCGCTCGGCCTGCGCGGCGTCGAGCAGGCGGGTGCGCAGCTCGGGCGGCGGGGCGGGCGCAGGGTCCGCGATCGCGAGCGAGGCGGCCGCCATCCGGAACGAGTCGACCTCGTCGCGGCACCGCTCGCACCCGTCGAGGTGCGCCTCGAACTCGCGTCGCTCGCGGTCGTCGAGCGCGTCGAGCGCGTACGCCGCGGAGAGATCGTGTACGGAGTCAGGCATCCCCATTCAAACCCGTATTCGCGCGCCGCGCCGGGTCGGTTCGGCGCCGAGGCTACTCGAGCGGGGGATTCTGCACGTTGTGCTCGGTGGCGTACGTCTCGGTCAGCTCGTTGACCACGGCGATCCCGTCCCCGTAGGCGTAGTTGATCTTCACGAACGGGTTCCACTTCTCGGGGAGCGCGTCCTCCGGGAAGATGGCCTCGACCGGGCACTCGGGCTCGCAGGCGCCGCAGTCGATGCACTCCTCAGGGTCGATGACCAGGATCCGATCGGCCTCGTGGATACAGTCGACGGGGCAAACGTCGACGCACGACTTGTCTTTGATGTCGATGCAGGGCTCGGAGATGATGTACGTCACGGCGGCCTACTCTACCGAGGCGAGAAGACCACCTATCAGCTCAGGGGTGCGCTCGAAAAGCGCCGACTTCGCGACCACCTGGTCGAAGCCGGCAGCGTGCGCGCGCCGCAGCCCGGCGGTATCCGTGTGATTCGTAAAGCCCAGCAGCGGGACGTCCGGATAGTTGTCCGCGACGTCCTCGGGGTCGATCCGCGCGATGTCCGCGATCACGAGATCGGGCGGGTCGATGCCGTCCGCCGTCTCGAAGCGATGCTCCGCGAGCAGAGCCTCCAGCTTCCCGCGGATGAAGAGGTCGACGCCGCACAGCAAGATCGTCGCCATGCCTACCGGCGACCATAGCACCGTCGAAGCGCAGTACCAACGCGGCCTCGCGCTCGCGCGGAGCGGCGAGTGGTTCGAGGCGCACGAGGCGTTCGAGCTCGCCTGGCGGGGGGCCGCGCCGCAGGAGCGCGACTTCTTCCAGGGACTCGTCCACGTCGTCGTCTGCGCCTACCAGGCGGGCCGCGGACGGCCGGTGGCGACCGAGAGCCAGCGCGCGAAGGCGTTGCGGCGTCTCGGGCCGTACGCGCCGTCGCATCGCGGGCTCGACGTCGCGGAGATCCTCGCGGCGCTAGATCGAGCCGAGACCGATTTTCGTCAGCAGCTCGTCGAGCACGGAGTTCAGCCACCAGCTGCGGTTGAAGAAGAGGAGTAGCCCGAGCGCGACGAGCAGCGCGCCGCTCACCGTCGACACGACCTGGTAGTGGTCGCGCACCCAGCGGAACGCCCCCATCGCGTGCGCGAACGCCACGCCCGCGAGCAGGAACGCGGCGCCGAGGCCGAGCGAGTAGGCCGCGAGAAGCACGATGCCCTTCGCGATCGTCCCCGTCGAGCTCGCGAGCACGAGGATCGAGGCGAGCACCGTGCCGATGCACGGCGCCGCGCACACCGCGAACGCGCCGCCGAGGAGGGCGCCTGACCCGCGCCGGCGCGCCCCCTGTAGGAGCGCGGGCGCGACGGTGCGCTCCGGCCAGGGGAGCAGCCGCATGAACGCCAGCCCGATCACGACGAGCACGAAGCCGGCGATCTTCTCCTGCGTCTGCTTGTCGACCGTGCTGCCGATCGCCGCTGCGCCCGCGCCGAGCGCGACGAACACGGCGGTGAAGCCGAGGATGAACGGCACGCTCGCGGTCAGCACGCGCCGCGTCGCGCCGCGCTCGCCCAGGCGGTCGACCTCGACCGCCGAGACGGCCGAGAGGTAGCCCGGCACGAGCGGCAGCACGCACGGCGTCACGACCGAGACGAGCCCGGCGAGGAACGCGACGGGCAGCTTCTCAAGCATCGAAGCGCGCGAGCTCCTCGTCGAGCCGGCGCTCGAGGTCCGGCTCCAGCGGCTCGTCTTCTTGTTGAGTTTCTGTTGAGGAACCTCGTCCTGGACGAGGTTGCTTCACAGAACGCGACCACTTCCAGGCGCCGAAGGCGAGCGCGACGGCGCCGACCGCGATGCCGCCGAGCGGGAGCAGCCACGCGAGGAGGTCGAAGCCGTGCTTGCGCGGCACGCCGAGGACCCCGGGGCCGAACTCCGCCACGAGCTCGTCTTCGATCTGCGACTTCGTCGCGCCCTGCCGGATGCGCTGCGCGATGTACGCCTTCATCTCGCGCGCGATCGGCGAGTCCGACTCGTCGAGCGTCGTGTGGCACTCGACGCAGATCAGCTCGCTCTCGAGCTCGCCCTGGGTCGGGTGCTGCTCGCTCGCCAGCGCGGGCGCCGCGACTCCGAGGAGCGCGACGACCAGCAGCAGGGCGAGCCTCACGAGTCCAGCGCGCGCTTGATGCCCGCGTCGATCTGCTTCGCGGACGCGGCGGCGAGGATGTGCGGCGGCACGACGCGGCCGCGCTTGTCGACGAAGAACGTCTCCGGCAGGCCGGTCACGCCCCAGTGGCCGAGCGTCGAGCCCGGCCCGTCGCGGACGATCGTGTACCCGACGTCGTACCGGTCGAGGAACTTGTTCGCGGCGCCTCGGAAGTCCTGCACGTTGACGCCGACGAACTCGACGCCGTGCTTCTTCCAGCGCTTCGCGGCGGCGTCGAGCGCGCCCGCCTCCTCCTTGCAGCCCGTGCACCACGAGGCCCAGAAGTTCACGACCACGACCTTGCCCTTCATGCTCGCGAGGTCGAACGTGCCGTCACCGTCCATCAGCGGCAGGCGCATCGCCGGCGCGGCGACGGCCTTGCCCTGGTCGACCTCTTTCGCGACCTCGCCGCCGTTCCGGTGCGCCACATCCCACACGAGGAGCCCCAGGAGCGCGAGCACGGCGGCGACGACGACGACACGGACGGCGCGCATCACACGATGAAGACGGTGGTGCCGATGTCGACGTGGTCGAACAGCCACTCGGCGTTCGGGATCAGCATGCGGATGCACCCGTGCGAGGCGGAGTACCCGATCGAGGCCGCGTCCGGCGTGCCGTGGATCCCGACGCCCGGCGCCGAGAGCCCCATCCAGCGCGTGCCGAGCGGGTTGCCCGGGCCGGGCGGCACGGGCTCGAGCCCCTGCGCCCACGGCGAGGACGGCGGGTACCACCACGGGTTCGCCCACTTGACGACGATGTGGAACGTGCCGCTCGGCGTCGGGTAGACCGACTGGCCGGTCGCGACGCCGAACGTGCGCCACGGCTTCATGCCGTCGTACAGGCGCAGTTGCTTCGCGTCGCGGTCGATGACGATGACGGGGCCGATCGCCTCGCGCGACACCGCGGGCACGACGGGCCTCGTGCTGAAGCGGAGCGTCGAGCGGTTGTTCGTGCGCAGGAGGTGCACGATCGCCTTCGTGACCGCCTTCGCGTTCAGGTGGCGGCCCGTGTGGTCCTCGGAGACGAACGGCCGGCCGTTCCGGAGCAGCACGGTCGAGTCGACGGCCGCGCGCTCGTAGCGCTGCTCGAGCTTCTTCGTGAACGCGCGGATGCTCGCGCCGTGGACGTTCACGACGAGGTCGACGCGCGTGCCCGGCTCGGAGGCGCGGCCGCGCGCGACGGCGCCGTTCACGTACGGCGTCGCGAGCTTCGCCGGGTCGAGGTCGAGCCGGCTGCGGTCGACAACGACCGCGAGGTGCTGCGCGAACTTCGCCTGCACGGCCGCGATCGCCGCGGCCGCCGTGAGGCCGCCGACGGGGACGCCGCCGATCCGCACGCGGTCCGGCATCCGGTTCGCGCGCGGCGGCGCCGGCCGGGTCGTGGTCGTCGGCGCGGTGGTGGTCGTCGCCGTCGTCGCCGTCGTGGTCGTGGTGACTGTCGTCGACGTCGCGGTGGTGGTCGGCGCGGTCGACGTGCTCGCCGTCGAGGTCGTGCCCGTCGGCAGCGTCTCCGCGACGACGGCAGCCGAAAAGGCCCCCGCGCACGCGAAGCCGAGCACGAACAGCGGCGCCAACATGACCCTCCTCACGCGAAATCAGTGTAGCCGCGCCACTTGCAGGGCGTTTTCAGCCTGCGAGGACGCGCATCGCCATCGCCGGGTCGTCCGTGACGATCGCATCGACGCCCAGCGCAGCGAGCCGCTCGACGAGCGCCGGGTCGTTCGCGGTGTAGCCGAGCACCGGCGCGCCGAGCGCGTGCGAGGCGCGCACGGCGCCGCGCGAGAGGAGCGCGTGGTGGAGCGCGAGCGTGTTCGCACGAGCCCAGCGGATGAGGACGGGCACGCGCGCCGGCATCGCGGCGCGGAGCGCGGCCGCGCCGGTCCTCGTGAGGCCGCGCGGCCACTGGAAG
>JBKPLI010000207.1:0-4675 GCA_046731555.1 Actinomycetota bacterium
CTTCTCGCGCCTCGCGGTCGACACACGGCCGCTGAAGCACCGCGACTTCCGCAACCTGTGGATCGGGCAGGGGATCTCGACGCTCGGCGGGATGATCGGGACGGTCGCGATCCCGTACCAGATGTACTCGCTCACGCACTCCACGCTCGCCGTCGGGCTGCTCGGGCTCGCGGCGCTCGTGCCGCTGCTCGTCGTGCCGCTCGTCGGCGGCGCGATCGCCGACGCTGGCGACCGGCGCGCGGTCCTCCTGCGCACGGAGATCGGGATGGTCGTCGTGACGTCGCTCTTCCTCGCGAACTCGCTGCTCGAGCACCCGCATGTCTGGGCGCTGTACGTCCTCGAGGCGGCGGCCGTCAGCGTCTTCAGCCTCGGTCGCCCGGCGATGGCGTCGCTCACGCCCCGCCTCGTACCCGAGGACCAGATCGCGGCCGCGTCGTCGGTGCAGAGCATCTACGAGAGCTTCGCGGCCGTCGCCGGCCCGGCGGCGGGCGGGATCCTCATCGCCGCGGTGGGCATTTCCGGCGCGTTCGCGATCGACCTCGCGACGTACGCCGCGTCACTCGTCGCGCTTGCGAAGCTGCCGCACATCCCGCCGTCGGAGGAGGCGGAGCGTGTGAGCCTGCGCTCGATCGTCGACGGCTTCCGCTACGTGCTGCACAACCAGCCGCTGATCGGCATCTTCGCCGTCGACACGGCCGCGATGGTCTTCGGCATGCCGAGCGCGCTGTTCCCTGCGTACGCCGAGCACTTCGGCGGCGGCGCGTCCACGCTCGGCTACCTCTACGCCGCGCCCTACGCAGGCGCGCTCGTCGGGTCGCTGTTATCCGGCTGGACGTCGCACGTCCATCGGTTCGGCATCGCGATCACGATCAGCGCGTGCCTGTGGGGCGCGGCGATCGTCGGCTTCGGCTTGGTGTCGTCCCTGGGGCTTGCGCTCGTCTTCCTCGCGTTCGCGGGCGGCGCGGACTTCTACAGCGCGGTGCTGCGCGGCACGATGCTGATGCGCGTGACGCCCGACCACCTGCGCGGCCGGCTCTCGGGGATCGAGTTCACGCAGGTCGCGGGCGCGCCGAACCTCGGCAACCTCGAGGCGGGCATCGTCGCGTCGATCTTCAACCTGCGCACGGCGGTCGTCTCGGGCGGCGTGCTCTGCATCGTCGGGTGCGCGCTCGCGGCGCTCCTGCTCCCGAAGTTCCTGCGCTACGACGTGCGGCGCCCGGCGTGAAGCGCTCGTTCTTCCGGCGGAGCGTGCACGAGGTCGCGCCGGAGCTGATCGGCGCCGAGCTGTACGTCGACGGCGTCGGCGGCACGATCGTCGAGGTCGAGGCCTACGACCACGAGGACCCGGCCGCGCACGGCTACGGCGGGCGGCTCACCGAGCGGAACGCGGCGATGTTCCTGCCGGGCGGCCACGCCTACGTCTACCGGTCCTACGGTATCCACTGGTGCCTGAATCTCGTTTGTGAGGACGAGGGAGTCGCGAGTGCAGTTCTGATCCGTGCTCTCGAACCGACTCAGGGGCTGGAGGCGATGAGGGCTCGTCGGAGGCTGGACGAGCCCCGCCTCCTCACGTCCGGGCCGGGGCGGCTCTGCCAGGCGCTCGGGATCACGCGCGAGCACGACGGCCTGCCGCTCGACCGCCCGCCGTTCGACCTCCGCGCGCGACGCGACGAGCCCGAGCTTCTGGTCGGGCCGAGGATCGGCATCACGAAGGCCGCCGACCGCCCGTGGCGCTACGGCCTCGCGGGCTCGCGGTTCCTCAGCCGTCCGTTCCGTTTTTCACGTTGAGCACGACGCGCATGCCGGGCGCCGCGGCGACGCCGGCGCGCGGCTGCTGCGCGACGACCTTGCCCGAGTCGCCGCCGCGCACGTCGACGTCGACGTTCAGCTTGTCGAGCTGGTCCTTCGCGCGGTCGACCGGCATGCCGACGAGGCGCGGCACGACGCCGTGCTGCGGCCGACCCAGGACGAGCGTCACCTTGTCCCACGCCGACAGCCGTCCGCCGCCGACCGGGTCCTGCCCGAGCACGACGCCGGGCAGCTCGCCTGCCCGCGCCGGCCGGTAGACGACCGTCGCCGAGAGCGGCTGCGCCGCGAGGCGCGCCTTGGCGTCGGCGAGCTTGTTGCCGCGGACGTCCGGGACGGGAACCTCGTTCGGCCGGCAATCGGCGGTGTTCTTCGGCTCCTCGCCCGGGAAGAACGCGAGCTGGAACGTGTTCGTGCAGACGCCGTTGTCGCGCTCGATCTTGCGGTGACGGTACGTGACGGTCACCGGGTAGCCCGTGAGCGGAGGCGCCGCGGGGAACGACTCGACCGGCTTGTTCGCAAGGTACTTCTCGGCGAACGACTTGAAGATCAGCGCGGGGTAGGTGCCGCCGGCGACCGAGTCGCCGTGGTACTCGGTCAACATCGGGCGGAGCTCGGTGGGGTAGCCGACCCACACCGCGACCACGAGCTGCGGCGTGAAGCCGACGAACCACGCATCGCCGTAGTTCTCCGTCGTGCCGGTCTTGCCCGCGATCTCGCGCCCGGAGATCTGCGCCGCCTTGCCGGTGCCGTAGCGCACGACGCCCTGCAGGAGCTCGTCGATCACGGCGGCATGCTCGGCCGAGAGCACGGGCCGGCCGACCGGCTTGTTGTCCTCCTCGCAGTCGCCCTTCGCGTCCGCGAGGCAGTCGACGACGCGCGGCCGGTTGCCGAAGATCGAGCTGTCGACGCGGAAGCCGCCGTTCGCGAACGCGGTGTACGCGCGCGCCATCTCGAGCGGCGAGACGCCCTCTGCGCCGAGTGCGATCGCGAAGTAGCCGCGCAGGCGCCGCTTCAGCTTCCCGCGCGAGTCCTTCGACGGCGTGTCGATGCCGAGGTCCCACGCGGTCTGCCGCACGTTGCGCGGGCCGAGCAGGCTCGACAGCTGCGAGAAGACGGAGTTGTCCGAGTACGCCGTCGCCTGCGCGAGGTTGATCGACCCGAGGTACTCGCCCTCGTAGTTGCGCGGCGTCCACAACCGGCCGTCCGCGTTGATCGTCACCGGCTTCGAGACGAACGTCGTCGACGGCGCGACGCCCTGCCGCACGGCGGTCGCGAGCACGATCGGCTTGAACGACGACCCCGGCTGACGCTGGAACTGCGTCGCGAGGTTGTACTGGCTCTTGTGGTAGTTCCGGCCGCCCACCATCGCGAGGACGGCGCCGTTCGTCGGGTCGATCGCGACGAGCGCCGCCTCCGGTCCGACCGACTCGGGCAGCACGTCGGCGATCGCCTTGCGCGCGAGCTTCTGCACGCGCAGGTCGATCGTCGTCTTCACGCGCAGCCCGCCGCCGTACACGCCCTTCGCGCCGTACTTGTCGACGAGCTGCTCTGTCACGTAGTTCGCGAAGTACTGCGCCGCCTGGCCGTGCGTCGACGGGAATCGCACGCGTTGCGGGTTCGGCATCGGCGCGTTCCGCCAGTTGAGGTACTGCCGGTGCGTGATGAAGAGGTTGTCCTCGAGCGCGCGGAGGACGACGTCGCGGCGGCGCTTCGCCGCCTGCGGGTGCGCGACCGGGTCGTAGAGGGTCGGGTCGCGCGGGATGCCGGCGAGCAGCGCGGCCTCGCCCCAGGACATCTGCGCGGCGCTGTGCCCGAAGTAGATGCGCGACGCCTGCTCGACGCCGTAGGCGCGGTTCCCGAAGTAGACCGTGTTCAGGTACGCGGTGAGGATCTGCTCCTTCGACCACTTCTGCTCGAGCTGCCAGGCGAGCGCGGCCTCGCGCAGCTTCCGGGAGATCGTCTTCGCGTGCTGGTCGATCGAGTTCTTGACGAACTGCTGCGTGATCGTCGAGCCGCCCTCGACCACCGCCTTGTTGCGGACATCGGCCCACACGGCGCGCGCGATGCCGCGGATGTCGACGCCGCGGTGCTCGTAGAACCGCCGGTCCTCGATCGCGACGATCGCATGCTTCATCCGCGGGCTGATCCGCTCGGGGGGAACCGGGATGCGAGCCTGGTCGCCGCGCAGGATCGCGAGCACGGTGCGGCCGTCGTTCGCATAGACGTACGTGTTCGACTCGGACTTCGCCTTCGTCGCGCGCAGGGGGTCGTCCGGCAGCTGCTCGCTGATCGCCGCGAGCAGTCCGAAGGCGAACGCCGCCAGGCCCAGCAGCCCGAGCACGAGGAGAAGGGCGAGAAGTCTGAGCTTGCGAATGCGCCGGCGTTTCGGCGCGCGGGTCTTTCTCCGGAACGGCGCCAGGACGCCCGCTAGTGTAGCCCGCATGGCGCTGGACGACCTCATCGCGAAGGCCGCCGTCGTCCTGCCCGAGGGTGGTCTCCAGGAGAAGCTGAAGCAGGGGCGACCGCTCCGCGTGAAGCTCGGCGTCGACCCGACGGCGCCGGACGTCCACCTCGGCTTCGCCTACGTCCTCGACCGGCTCGCGGACTTCCAGCGCGAGGGCCACACGGTGGTGCTGATCGTCGGCGACTACACGGCGCGGATCGGCGACCCGTCGGGCCGCTCGAAGGAGCGCCCCGTGCTGACCGACGAGGAGCTCGACGCGAACGCCAAGCTCTTCGCCGAACAGGCGTTCCGCGTCCTCGACCGCGAGCGCACCGAGGTGCGCTTCAACGGCGAATGGCTCGGGGCGCTCACGTACGCGGACACGGTGAAGCTCGCGCGCACGATGACCGTCGCGAGGCTCCT
>JBKPLI010000208.1:0-6579 GCA_046731555.1 Actinomycetota bacterium
CACCTGGATCGAGTCCTCGATCGTCGTCCCCTTCTTCCACCAGAAGAAGAGGTCGTCGCCGTAGTCGACCGCGGTGATCTTGAACTGCAGGTGGAAGTCGTCGCCGACCTCGGCGCGGATCGCGCGCACGATCTCGAGTGCGAAGCGCGCGCGGTTCTGGAGCGAGCCGCCGTAGTCGTCCTCCCGGTCGTTGATCGCGGACGAGAGGAACTGCGTGATGAGGTAGCCGTTGCAGCCGTGGATCTCGACCCCGTCGGCGCCCGCCTCGCGCGCGCGGCGCGCGGCCTGCGCGAAGCAGCGCACGATCTCCTGGATCTGGTCGACGGTCATCCGCTCGCAGCGGAGGCCGTGGATCGGCTCGTCCTTGTCGGTGGAGCTCCAGCCCTTCTCGAACTGGATGCCGCCGAGGTCGCGCTGCCGGCCGGAGAACGCGAGCTGGACGATGTACTTGCAGCCGTGCTCGTGGACACGCTGCACGACCTCGCGCCAGAACGGGATCGTCTCGTCGCGGTCGATGTGCGCGTAGTTCGGGACGATCAGCCCGCGCGGGTGCACGGGCGCGTTCGACGAGATGATCGCGCCGACGCCGCCGCGCGCGAACTTGAGGTCCCAGTTCACGTGCGCCTGGTTGCCGGTGCCGTCGTAGTTGTTGAACCGGCCCGCGAGGCTCGAGCGGAGGACGCGGTTCTTCACCTCCAGGCTGCGGAAGCGGAGCGGCTCGAAGATCGGCGAGCGGTCGGTCACGCGTGCACCTCCGTCGAGGCGCGCGCGAACGAGGGCACGTCGTAGACCGAGAGGATCGTGCGCACCATCTCCTCGCGCGAGGCGAAACGCGTCTCGTCGTAGCAGCCGAGCGGGTTCTCGATGAAGTTGAAGAGACACTTGTTGCAGTAGGTGCACGGCCGTGGCGGCCGGTCGTGGCCCTCGGCGAAGAGCTGGACGATGTCCGGGTTCGCGAGCGCGGTGCGCGCGAGCGTGACGCCGTCGCAGTCGCCGCGGTCGATCGCCGCCGCGATCGTCGACGCGGTCTGGAAGCCGCCCGTGCAGAGCACCGGGATCGAGACCGCCTCCTTCACCTTGCGCGCGTACGGGAGGTTGATCCCCTCGATGCCGAGCTTGCGGCTCGGCCGCTCCCACCACCAGCGGAAGGCCTTGCTGAGCGGCCACGTGCGGAACACGAGGTAGTTGCGCAGCGTGTGCGAGCCGCTCGACAGGATCGTGTCGTAGGTGCGCACGACGTCCTTCGCCGGGAAGCGCCCCGCCGGGTTGCGCGGGTGCGGGAAGCCGGTGCCGGCGCTCACGTGGAGGTAGTCGACGCCCGCCTCCTCGAGCCAGCGGCACGCCTGCACGACGTCCTCGACGCTGTTGCCGCGCCGCTCCCACGGCAGCAGCTCGCGCGGCTCCTCGGCGACGCTGATCTTGAACCCGAGGCAGAAGTCGTGTCCGACCTCGGCCCGGATCGCGCGCACCGTCTCGAGCGAGAGGCGCGCGCGGTTCTCGAGGGAGCCGCCGTACTCGTCCTTGCGCCTGTTGATCGCCGGCGACAGGAACTGCGTGAAGAGCATGCCGTTCGCGCCGGCGAGCTCGATCCCGTCGAGCCCCGCCTCGCGCACGCGCCGCGCGGCCTGCGCGAACTCGCGGATCACGCCCCTGATGTCGTCGACGGTGAGCGCCTTGCACGGGAAGCCGTTCAGCGGCTCGCGGTCGTCGGTCGCGCCGAACGCGGTGTCGTAGCGGAGGCCGGGGAGGATGCGCTCGCGCCCCGCGAAGACGAGTTGCGCGATGTAGCGGCAGTCGTGCTCGTGCACGCGCTTGCCGAGCTCGCGCCAGAACGGGATGCGCTTGTCGGCGTCGAAGTACGCGTAGCCCGGGAGGATGTGGCCGCGCTCGTCGATCGGCGCGTGCGACGAGATGATCGCGCCGAACCCGAGCCGAGCGAACTTCACGTCGAGGTTGATGCGCACCTCGGTGCCGGAGCCGTCGTAGTTGTCGAACCTGCCGCCGAGGCTCGAGCGCACGATCCGGTTGCGGATCTCGAGCGGACCGAGCCGGAGCGGCTCGAAGATCGAACCCGCAGTCACGGTCGAACGGGGCGGCGGCCGTCCGTCCACGGACTCCCTCCTTTTCCTGACGGCGGGGCGACCTGCCCCTGGGCCGACTGTACGCGGGCCTGCGCGTCTGGACAAGGTCCAACGCCCACCGCAGAATGGACGTGCGGCATGGAGCCGTGACGACCCCCCATCCGACCCCGCCGCCCGACGCCCACTACGACGCCGTCGTCGTCGGCTCCGGCGTGGGCGGGTCCGTCATGACGTACCGCCTCGCGGAGGCCGGCCTGAACGTCTGCCTGCTCGAGCGCGGCAAGGCATATCCACCGGGCACGTTCCCGCGCAGCCCGTGGGAGACCGGCCGCAACTTCTGGGACCCGAGCGAAGGCCTGCACGGGATCTGGAACGTGTGGTCCTTCGGCGGGATCGGCGGCATCGTCGCGAGCGGCCTCGGCGGCGGCTCGCTCGTCTACTCGAACGTGCTGCTGCGCAAGGACGCCAGCACGTTCGTGCGCGACGACTTGGAGACGTGGCCCGTCACGCGCGAGGAGCTCGAGGCCGGCTACGAGCGGCACGAGCAGATGCTCGCCGGCACGCCGTACCCGTACGAGCGCGACGAGTCGAAGCGCGACCCGGCGCGCGAGCCGTACGACCGCACGTACAAGACGCGGGCGATGCAGGTCGCCGCCGAGCGGCTCGGGCTCGAGTGGATCCTCCCGAAGCTCGCGGTCGCGTTCGCGCCGAACGGCGGCGAGCCGAAGCCGGCGCAGCCGATCCTGAACGAGCGCGAGAACCTGCACGGCGTCGTCCGCATGACGTGCCGCCTCTGCGGCGAGTGCAACGTCGGCTGCAACTACGGCAGCAAGAACACGCTCGACTTCAACTACCTCTCGGACGCGAAGCTGCAGCACGGCGCGGCGATCTACACGCGCCAGGAGGTCAAGTCGTTCGAGCCGCGCGCGGGCGGCGGCTGGACCGTCCGGTACGTCGACCACTCGCAGGCGGTCGAGGGCGAGAAGCGCAAGGAGGACCCGCCGCTGCGGACGCTCACGTGCGACAAGCTCGTGCTCGCGGCCGGCACCTTCGGCACCACGTTCCTCCTGCTGAAGCAGCGCGACCGGCTACGGAACCTCAGCGACCGGCTCGGGTCGCAGTTCTCCGGCAACGGCGACATCCTGATGATCGCGATGAAGTGTCTCGAGGACGAGGGCGGCAGGCCGCGCATCGTCGACCCGGGGTACGGGCCGGTGATCACGAGCACGATGCGCATCCCCGACAAGGCCGAGGGCGGGCCGGGCCGCGCGCACTACATCCAGGACGGCGGCCACCCGCAGATCGTCAACTGGATCGTCGAGTCGAGCTACCAGTTGCAGGTGATCAAGAAGGGGCTGCGCCTCGTCTTGCGGCTCGTACGACACTGGCTGCGCCTCGACCGGCGCAGCGACATCGGCAAGCAGATCGCCGACTTCTGGAGCCCGGGCGACCTGACGTCCTCGTCGCTGCCGCTCTTCTCGATGGGCCGCGACCTGCCCGACGGGAAGATGAGCCTGACGAAGGACGGATACCTCGACCTCGACTGGCACGCGCGGCACTCGAACGAGTACTTCGACCTCGTCCGCGCGACCGGCAAGCGCATCGCGGGCGCGCTGCGCGGCAAGTTCGTCGACAACCCGTCATGGTCGCTGCGGCGCGTCGTCACCGTGCACCCGCTCGGCGGCTGCCCGATGGGCAACGATGCGAGCGAGGGCGTCGTCGACTCGTACGGCCGCGTGTTCGGCTACGACGACCTCGTGATCGCCGACGGCTCGGTGATGCCCGGCCCGGTTGGGCCGAACCCGTCGAACACGATCGCCGCGCTCGCGCACCGCGCGGCGGACAAGCTGATCGCCGACCGCCGCTAGCAGGTCTTCTTGGTGGTCGCGAGCGTGCGCGAGGGCGTCCGCTCGCCGAGGAGCACGGCACGGGCCGTCGCGCGGATACGGCTGAGGTTCGGCGACGGGAACTCGTCGCCCTTGCGCCGGCCGAAGATGTACTCGCGGCCGAACGTCTGCGTCACGGTCTTGCGCGGATCGACCGTCGAGACGAGCTGCAACAGGCCGGCGACGCGGTTCAGCGGCACGTCGGTCTCGACGTTGTGCTCGATCGTGCTCGCGAGGCGGCCGAAGTGGCGGAGCGCGTGGAACGCGTCGAACTGGTCGGCCATCGCGCTGAGGAAGCACCGCTGCCGCGCCATGCGCGTGTAGTCGTCGGAGGTCTTGCGCGAGCGGACGTACGCGAGCGCCTGCCTGCCGAACATGTGGTACGTGCGGCCGGGGACGACGTCGATGCGCGGCTTCGGCTCGCCCCACGCGGGCCGCGTCACTTCGTCGACGAGCCGCTCGCGCACGCGGACGTCGACGCCGCCGAGCGCGTCGACGAGGTCGGCGAAGCCGCGCAGGTTGACGAGGCCGTAGTAGTCGACGCGCACCCCGAGCAGCAGCGAGACCGTCTGCTTGAGCGCAGTCGCACCCGGGTTGCGGCCGCCGGGGAACAACTCGGGCTCCGAGCGCGCGAAGCCGTAGAGCGCGTTGATCGGCTGGTGGAACTCCTGCGTCTCGCGCGCGGCCGTCGTGACGAGCGGCGTGTCGATCAGGTTGCGCGGGATGCCGAACAGCGCCGCGCGGCCGGTGCCGTGCTCGAGCGCGGCGAGGATGATCGTGTCGGTGCGCGCGCCCCAGTTGCCGGGGCCTTCGTCGGTGCCGAGGAGGAGCAGCGTCGTCCACGTCCGCTGCGCGGCGTTCTGCGTCCCGGTCACGACGTGGGCGGACGCGGCCAGCGGCCGCGACGGCGGGGGCGGGTCGACCGGATCGGGCTTCGGCTTCGGCTTCGGCCGCGGTGCGAGGAACACGCCGCGCGACGGCAGGACGTCGTGCGGTGCCTCGTCGGCGAAGACCGTGTCGAGCACGTCGTAGCTGCGCACGGCGACGTACGCCGTCGCGGCATGCGGCGCGACCGTCAGCACGGCGAGCACCGCGAGGCCCGCGAGCGCGGTCGTCGTCGCGGCCGCGCCCGCGACGCGCCACGCGTCGACCACGGCGAACAGCCGGAACGCGAGCACGGCGGCGTCGGCGAGGAGCACGGCGACGAGCAGCCGCCGGTCGAGCGTCGGCAGCCCGCCGCGCGCCGCGAGGACGAGCGCGGCGAGCACCAGTCCCGCGCTGATCGCGAGCAATGCGAGGCCGCGGCTGCGGACCCCCGCGTATAGATGCCCGGCGCCCGGCACGATCACCGAGAGCGCGGACGCGACAAGGCTGCGGCGCGTCGCACCCGGCATCCACGTCAGTCTACGACGTGAGGTTCCGGCCCTCTGGGCGGATACCCGTTTCGAGATGCTCGCGCGCGGCCTCGTCGTCCTCGCCGCCCTCGCGCTCGCCGCGACGGCCGGCGCCTCGCGGCCCGCGCCGCTCCACGGCGTGCCGCTCGGCGAGCCGACGGGCCTCCGGCTCGTGCTCCCGGAGCAGCCGCCGGTCGTCTTCGACGTCGACAAGGGCACGGCGACGCGCGTGCGCGGGATCTCGGCGGACGGCAACGTCGTGGGCGTGGTCGGAGTCGACGGCCGCGGCGCCGTAGTCGCGGTCGAGGGCGACTGGCCGAACGACGTGCTGTACGGGATCCGCGGCTCGCAGGCGACGCGGCTCGGCACCGGCGCGAGGGTCACGCCGGCCGCCGGCGGCGCGGTTTGGATCGAGCGGTTCGTCGACGCGTCGCATTGCACGCTGCGGAAGGTCGGGCTCGACGGACGCGTGCTCCGCGCGCCGCGGCGGTTTCCGTGCCGGACGGTGAGCGACCCGGCGGGCGGACGCCTCGGGCTCGTCGTCGGGCGCACCCGCGTGGTCGATCCCGCGACGGCGCGCACCGTCGCGCGCACGCGTCTCGGCATCGTGGCCGCCGCCGGCCGGAAGCTCGTCCTCGCGGGGCCGGGAAAGCGCACGACGGTCCGCGATGCCGTGTCCGGCCAAGAGCGGTCGGTGCGATGGCCGAGCATCCTGGGCGGACGCGACGCGCCGGCGGTCGACCCGACGGGCCGATACGTCGTGCTCGCGTTCGCCGATCCGGCGTGGGAGGGAGGCCCGGAGCAGGCGCTCGACCTCTGGCTGCTCGACGTCGCGACGGCGCGCCTCGCGCAGGTGCCGTCGATGCCGGCGCTCGTCGGACTGAAGTCCACGAGCGTGACGTGGTCGCGCGACGGCCGCCTCGTGCTGCTTGCCGGCACGGACGAGGGCGACCTCGTCGCCGTGTGGCGACCCGGCGCGCCCGACCTCGCGGTGAAGAGGGTCGCGACGCCGAACCGCGACGGCAACGCGACCGACGCGTTCGGCGTCCTCGGCTGACCGATCGCCGATCCGCATCAACAACGCGGGCGGCCGCGCGTCGAGGACCGGGTGCGCGCCGTGCCGTTCGAGTCCGACCGCTGGAGCGTCGACGGCTCACTCGAGCCCACCGAGCACCTCGGTCGCGGGTGTGTGCGGCTCGACGGCACGGCGACGCTCGA
>JBKPLI010000209.1:0-2532 GCA_046731555.1 Actinomycetota bacterium
TTCCCGAAGCTGCACGGCGGCGCCCCCGCCCTGAACTTCGTCGACACCGTCGACCCGCGGATCGGCGACGACGTCGAGGACTTCCTGCCCGCGCCGGCGAGCCTCGCGGCGTGGGCCGAGTACGCCGGCGTCGCCCGCGGCGTACGTGTCACGGCCGCCGGGTTCCGTCGCGCGATCGACCTGCGCGAGGCGCTCTACCGCGTCTTCCTCGCCGTCGCCCGCGGGGAGCGTCCGGCCGCGGGCGACCTCGCCCTCGTCCACGACGAGCACGTGCAGGCGTTCGCGTCGGCACGGCTCGTCGCCGACGGCGACGCGTTTCGTTACGACGTGCCCGCGACCGCCGGCGTCGACGCGATCCTCTGGCCGCTCCTCGAGTCGGCGCGCCAGGTGCTGGCGACGCCGCACCGGGTGAAAGAGTGCCCCGGCGAGGACTGCGGCTGGGTCTTCCTCGACACGTCGCGCAACGGCACGCGGCGCTGGTGCAGCATGGGCAGCTGCGGCTCGCGGGAGAAGATGCGGCGCTACCGCGCGCGCGTCAGAGGCTGACCGAGCCGTCCGCGGCGATCGTCCAGTGCGGGTTGTGCGCGACCTCCCACGGATGGCCGTCGGGGTCGACGAACACGCCCGAATAGCCGCCCCAGGACGTCGGCGCGCCTGCGCGCGGGATGCGGGCGCCGGCCGCGCGCGCCTCGTCGATCACACGGTCGACCTCCTCGGGGCTGCCGACGTTGTGCGCGAGGGTGACCCCTCCCCACCCGCCGGAGTCCTCGACGCCGCTGTCCTCCGTGAGCTGGTCGCGGCCCCAGAGCGCGACGATCATGCCGCCGCACTGGAAGAAGACGACGTCGTCGGCGGGCGCGGTACCGGACGTCCAGCCGAGCGCCTCGTAGAACGCCTTCGCCCGCGCCAGGTCGGTGACGCCGAGCGTGACGAGGCTGAGTCGTTGCTGCACGGACTGGACGCTACCGTGTTCGCGTGGATCTCGACCTCGTCGCCGAGACGCTCGCGGGCGAGCCGTCGTACCGCGTCCGCCAGGTCTGGGAGTGGGCCGCGCGCGGCGCGTCGTCGTACGCCGAGATGACGAACCTGTCGCTGCGCACGCGCGCGCTGCTCGAGGAGCACGTGCCGTTCTCGGCTCTCGAGCTTCTCAGTTCGGCCGAGTCGAGCGACGGGACGATCAAGACGCTCTTCCGCACCGGCGACGGCAAGCCGGTCGAGGCCGTGCTGATGCGCTACCGCGACGGCCGCCGCTCGGTGTGCGTGTCGTCGCAGAGCGGCTGCCCGCTCACGTGCACGTTCTGCGCGACGGGCCAGATGCGCTTCGGCCGCAACCTGACCGCGTGGGAGATCCTCGACCAGGCGCTGCACTTCCGCCGCATCGAGCCGATCGACCACCTCGTGTTCATGGGCATGGGCGAGCCGATGATGAACATCGAGGCGGTGATCTCCGCCGCGCGGCGACTGCCGGACCTCGGCGTCACGCACCGGCGCACGACCGTGTCGACCGTCGGCTGGCTGCCGGGGCTGCGCCGCTTCGTCGACGAGGTGGACGAGCCGATCCGGCTCGCGCTGTCGCTGCACGCGCCGACCGACGCGCTGCGCTCGGAGCTGATGCCGGTGAACGACCGCTACCCGGTCGAGGACGTGCTCACCGAGTGCCGCCGTTACTTCGAGCTGCGCGGCCGCAAGGTGTTCGTCGAATACGTGCTGCTCGCCGGCGTGAACGACGCGCCCGAGCACGCCGCCGAGCTCGCCGACCTGCTCGACCGCAAGGTCTTCAAGGTCAACCTCATCCCGTACAACCCGACCGGGATGTACGACGGCTCGTCGCGCGACGCGATCGCGGAGTTCAAGGCGGTGCTCGACGCGGCGCGGCTGCCGTCCACCGTGCGCCTGACGCGCGGGCGCGACATCGCCGCCGCGTGCGGTCAACTCGCCGCGACGGCCGCCTGACGCGCGAGGGTCGCCCCGATGATCGAGCTCGAGCTGACCCGCAGCGCGGACGACCGACGCCTGTACGCCCTCGACCGCGTCGGCACGCTGCGCTTCGAGGGCTTCGGCTCGCGGCGCGCGGAGGCCGTCGCGGGCGACGAGCATTGGCGTTTCTCCCGGCGCACGTTCGCACGAACCATCGAGGCGGCCGTGCGACGGGCGCGAGTGCCGGCACGTTCGCGCCGGCGCTGCTCGGCGGCGGCGGCGCGCTGCGCTGACAGGGCCGGGAGTACGTGCTGCGGCCGACCGGGTTCACGCGGCAGCGGTACGAGCTCGTGTCTGGCGAGCGCACGCTCGCCGTCGTCGACCCGAAGGGTTGGGGCAAGCGGCCGGTGAAGCTCCTCGTCGGCGACCTCGACGCGATCGAGCCCGGGCTGCTGCTCTTCGCGGCGTTCGTCGCACACGCGCTCGCGGGCGACGCGTCGGCCTCGGCCGGCGGCGCCGTGGCCGCGACGGCCGTCGTCTTCGTCGCGCTGCTCGCCGGCGTCCTGGCGCCGGGCGCGGCGCCGGTCACCGGGCAGATCCCCGTCTGGTTCCTGC
>JBKPLI010000210.1:0-16611 GCA_046731555.1 Actinomycetota bacterium
CGCCCGTCTGCACCGCACCGTTCAGGTAGCCCTGGAAGTCCTGCGAGGTGTGCTCGCCGCAGAAGTGGCAGTTCCCGCTCCGCTCGGCCTCCGCGCTCGCGAACCTCGTGTACTGGCCGACCTTGAAGTACGCGTACGACCCCTTCGTCCACTCGTACGTCGGCCAGTAGTCGCGCGTGACGCGACCGTTCCACTGCGAGCGCGCACCCGGCAGCACCGGCTCGAGCGCGTCGAGGAACAGCGACGCCTGCGACTCGGGCGAGCCCGACCCGGCGGCGAGCCCGATCGTGCCGCCCGTGTAGTCGACGAGGATCCCGCTGCGTCCCGACTGGCCGCGCGTCACGTCCCACGTCGACTGGTAACCCGTGTCGGAGTACGTCGCGCCGTTCGAGTCCTGGCCCTCCCAGAACCGCGACCGGAACTGCACGTGCAGCTTCGAGTTCGTGCCCATGCCGAGCTCCTCGATCGCCGTGCGCTTGATTGCGTTGAAGCCGGCCGCCGAGTAGTCGACCGACGAGCGCAGGATGGAGAACGGCAGCGCGAGCACGACGTGGTCCGCCGTCACCCGCCGCGCGCTCGAGCCGACCTCGAACGTCAGCTCGAACGCGCCCGACGAGAGCCGCTTGACGCGCACGAGCTCCGCGCCCGTCTTCAGCTGGCCCTCGAGCGCGTCGGCGAGCCGCTTCGGCACCTGGTCGTTGCCGCCGATCACGTGGAAGCGCTCGTCCGACTCGCCGAAGATTGTCAGCGGCCCCTTCGCGGCCGAGAAGCCGAGCAGGTAGAGCAGGTTGAGCGAGCTCTGCCGCGACGAGTCGGCGCCGTACTCGATCGTGTACGCGACGTCGAGCAGCTGGCCGAACTTCGAGCGGATGCCGCCCGGCACGCTCTCCTCGATCCAGTCGACGATCGACATGTGGTCGAGCTCGTAGCCGCGCGGCGTGAAGCTCCGGTAGGTCGTCGGGTAGCCCGCCGCGTCGGTGTCGGCGAAGACCTTGTCCTTCACGGCCTGGAAGTCGTTCGTCGCCTCCGCGTGGCTGTAGGCGGCACCGTCGAACCAGTAGCCCTCGTCGGTGCCGTCGGCCTCGGCCTCGAGGAGATCGACCGTGTCGAGGCCGAGCTCGCGGATCAGCCGGCGCAGCTCGCGGTGGCCCGTGTCGATGAGCTCGCCGCCGTGCTCGTAGATCTGCCCGTCCGCGAACGCGCCGCGGCCGGTCCAGCAGCGCCCGCCGATCCGGTCGGACGCCTCGTACACGTCCGCGATCACACCCTTCTTCTTCAGCCGGTACGCGCACGTCAGGCCGGCGAGGCCGGCGCCGACGATCACGACTCTCGGCTGCGCGGCACCGCGTGCGACCGGTGCTAGCTGCCCGAGCGCCGCGCCGCCGGCGACGGCGGCGCCCGCGCCCCTCAACAGGCCGCGGCGCGTGGTGCGGTACTCCTCGTTCGCGATCCGCTCGAGCGCGCGAGCGAGCGGCGTCCGTGCCATCTCATCCCCCTTTTGTCGGCTCCCGTCCGTCCTGAATGTCCTCCATTCAGCGATTCGACGCAAGGACGCCGACCAGGCCGACGAGGACGAGGTCGCGCGCGACCACCACGGCCGTCAGGAGCCCGCCGTCGAAGACGTACTGCCAGTACCGCTCCGGGAACCACACCTGCGTGAGGATGAGCGCACACGCGAGGAGCGCGGTCGCGGTCAGTCCGCGACGGCCGCGCACGAGCGGGACGAGCGGCAGCAGCCAGATCAGGAACTGCGGCGAGAGCACCTTGCCGAACGCGATGAACGCGACGATCGCCGCCGCGCTGAACCGCACGAGGTCGTCCGGCCGGCGCGCGAACGCGAGCCAGATCGCGGCCAGCACGGCGAGCTGGAGCACGACCGTGACGGTCGCGAGCCAGCCGAATCCCGCGATGTTCTGCGAGCCGTGCGTCGTGACGATCCGCGGGTCGGCGACCGCGCGGACGATCGAGCCGAACAGGCTCTCGATCTGCAGCGGCCGCGACGCCTGTCCGTACACGCTGTGCCACACGCCGGAGGGCGCGAGCACGAAGAACGGCACGACGATCGCCGCGAACGACGCCGCGCCCGCGAGCGCGTCGCGCAGCCGCGCGCGGCGGTACGTCCAGACGAGCGCGAGCGGCACGAGCACGAGCGGATAGAGCTTCGCCGCCGCCGCGACGCCGAGGAACGCCCAGCCGAGCGCGTGCCGGTCGCGCGCGAGCAGCAGCACGGCCACCGTCGTCAGGAGCGCGGGCCAGAGGTCGAAGCGCGACAGGATGAGCGACCCGACGAGGAGCGGCGAGAGCGCGACGAACGCCGCAGCCGCGAGCCGAACCTGCGCGAGCACGACGACGAGCGCGACGCCGAACGCGGCCATGAGCCACTCGAACGCCGTCGCGTAGTCGACGCCCGGCACGAGCGACGGGAGGACGAACGCCGGCAGCGCGCCGGGCGGGTACTCGACCGCGAAGTCGCGGTACGGGACGTCGCCCGACGTGATCCGCTCGCCGTAGTCGGCGTACAGCCCCGTGTCGACGATCTCGTGCCCCGCGTAGAAGCCGCGGTGGACGAGCCCCCACGAGACGAGGAAGACCGCGGCCGTCAGCGCGACCGCGAACGGACGCGCGTCAGGCTGCTGGAGCCTCTGCGCGAGCGCCGTCACGGGCGAGGAACGCGAAGATGACGAACGGGAAGAACCACGGCAGGTAGAGGTAGAACCAGTGCGTCAGCACGAGCTCGAAGCCGACGAGCAGTGCGCCGGTGAACGCGGCGATCCGCAGCGGCGAGCGTTTCTTGGGCCACCAGAAGAGCGCGGCTGCGCCGACGACGAGCAGTACCTGCAGCACCCGTTGCACGAGGTGCAGGTCCGGCAGGCCGCGCGCGTGGTACTGCCGCCAGTCCCAGAGCGAGAAGGGCGACTCGCGGTCGATCTGCCAGCTGATCGTGCGGTCGTAGAACACGCGCGCCGCGTGCCACGGCGACGGCTCGAGGAAGAGCACGAAGAACGCGAGCACGGTCGCGACCAGGAACCCGACCGCGAAGAGGACGACCGGTCGTGGGCGGCGTGCCTCCGGGTAGCCCGACCACAGCGGCACCACGAGTAGCGAGCCGAACTTCGTCCAGGCCGACAGCGCCGCGCCGGCGCCGCGTAACACCGGCGACGTCAGGAAGTAGAAGCCCCACACGAGCAGCGCGGGCGCGATCGCGTCGTTCGTGTTCGAGTTCGATGCGTACTGCGAGAACGGCCACGCCACCCACGCGAATGCGAGCACCGCCGCCAGCCGGTCTCCGCCGAAGCGCCGCCCGACGAGCACCAGCCCGAACAGGCAGACCAGGTCCCACGCGATCGACGTCGCGTGCGCCGCCGGCAGGCTGTCCCACTTCCCGCTCCATCCGAACGCCCAGTACCCGGGAAGGTACGCCTCGTACGAGACCGGGCCGTAGGTGTCGCCGCGCTCGTTCGCCGATTCGCAGCGGCCGTTCGTCTGGATCCGCTCGCGCACCTCGCCCGACGCGTCGGCCGGACCGCACTTCGGTCGGTCGCCCTCGACCGGGAAGTGGTCGTAGGGACTCTCGCCGTGCCAGATGCGGTCGGCGCCGATCACGCCCGAGTAGCCGACGTCGATCACGTTCGACGCGCGCACGTTCAGCCCGATGCGGAAGCCCGCGAGGAACACGGCTCCCGCCGCGAGGATCCACACGGGCCAGACCGTGCGGCCGAGCGGCGCGCGGTCGCGCCAGCCGATCCACACGCAGCGCGCGAGCGCCCAAACCATCCCGGGGTAGGCGAGCGGCATCGCCGCGAAGATGTTCCCGCGGTTGAAGAACCACAGCGACACGGAGAACGTGAGCAGCACGAGGAGGTCGAGGTTGCGAAGCGACAGCGGCCGCCGCCAGTCGACGAGCCCGAGCAGGAAGAGCCCGCAGAGCCCGAGCCAGACCGGGTAGCTGTTCATCTTCTCGCCGCCGAACGCACCCGGCCCGCCGCGCGCCATCTTCCACGCGACCTGCGGCCCGGTCCACGCCTCGGTCACGACGGACGACGCGTCGTCGACGAAGCCCGTCGCGATCTCGCCCGCCTTGCCAGACCAGACGTTCACGGTCCACACGCCGTCGTCGAACGTCGCGTCCGTCGTCGGCTTCGGCGGGTAGCGGTCGAGCCAGTCGCGAACCTTCGGGTCGGCGGTGAACAGACTGATCGCCTTCGCCTTCGTCAGCTTGGGCGCCGGGGGCGGCGGTGCGAACGGCGTCTGCACCAGGCGTCCGCTCTCGTCGTAGACCGGGTTCGACGGCGGCGCCGCCGCTCGCGCCGGGCCGGCGAGCACGAGTGCCGCGGCGACCAGGACGAGGAGCTTCAGCGCCGGAACGACCAGAGCTTGTTGCCGATGAAGTTCAGCGGCATCACGAGCACGATCGCGATCGCCTGCGCGACGACCTCGCGCTCCCAGCCGAGGACGTCGAGGAAGATCAGCAGCCAGAACTGGTTGACGAGCAGCGCCGAGACCGACACGACGAGGAAGCGCACGCCCTGCAACGCGAAGTGGCCCTTCTGGTGCGCGAACGTCCAGTGCCGGTTCCACCAGTAGTTGCTCGCGGCCGAGACGACGAACGAGATCACCGCCGCCGTGTGCGCGCCGAGTCCGAGGCACGCGGCGAACACGACGAGGTTGATGACGTAGCCGCTGGCGCCGACCGCGCAGAACTTCGCGAGCTGGACCCAGTTCGCGGGACGCCGCAGCGCGCGGACCGCACGGTTGTCGAAGGTGGCCACGCCGGCCGAAGGTAGCAGCCGCATCGCGCGCCTCAGGCGGCCGACTGCGCCTCGTGGACGCGGCCGTCGTCGTCGACCCACGGCTCGACGAAACCCGCCTCGGCGAGCCCGCGCGCCCGCTCGCGGTAGAACGCGAGGTGCCGCTCGTCGAGGAGCACGAGCGCCGACTCGACGGCGATCTCGCGCTCGCGCACCTGCACGACGGAGTACGGCAGGAACCGGTGCGAGCCGTCGCCGCACAGGAGCTCGAGCCCGACGAGGCGCTCACCCGACTCGTCCAGCAGCGCCGCGAGCGGCCGCCCGAGCTGGATGCCGCGCACGCGCACCGGCAGGGAGAGGAGAGTCGCCATCGTCACTGCCGCCACGCCGCGCTCCCTCGTCCCCGTTCACCCGACCTGGAAACCGACAAGACCTTCCGGATCCTCCCACACCGTCTCGACGGCCTCCACGCGGGCGCCGCGCGGGCCGCGCCGGCACCACTCGACCATCGACTCGACGAGCTCGCGCGGTCCCTCGAAGACGGCCTGAACGGAGCCGTCCGGCTCGTTGCGCGCCCAGCCGTCGAGACCGAGCGAGCCGGCGCGCGACCGCGCCTCGGCGCGGAAGAACACGCCCTGGACGCGGCCGTGGACGACGACGCGCGCGCGGCTACGCATACCCCTCCTCGCCGAGCAGCGGTACGAAGCGCGCGGGGATCGACTCGAGGACGCGCGGCCCGTCGGGCGTGCGCTCGATCACGAGCAGCTCCTGCAGGTGCAGCTCACCGACCGGGAGCACGATGCGCGCGCCCTCGCGCAGCTGCTGCCACAGCGGCGGCGGCACGTCGGGCGCGGCGGCCGCGACGGCGATGCCGTCGTACGGCGCGTGCTCGGGCAAGCCGAGCGTCCCGTCGCCGACGTGCACGTGCACATTCTCGTATCCCCCACGCGCGAGGTTCTCGCGCGCCTGCCCGGCGAGCTCGGGGATGCGCTCGATGGAGTGCACCTCGCGCGCGAGCTCCGCGAGCACCGCAGCCTGGTAGCCGGAGCCGGTGCCGACGTCGAGCACGCGCTCGTCCCCGTCGAGCGCGAGCGCCTGCGCGATCAGCGCGACGATGTACGGCTGCGAGATCGTCTGCCCGCACCCGAGCGGGAGCGCCGCGTCGTCGTATGCCTGTGCGCGCACGTCGCTCGGCACGAACGCGTCGCGCGCCACGCGCTCCATCGCGGCGACGACGCGCTCGTCGCGGATGCCGCGCGCGCGCAGCTGGCGGTCGACCCAGGTGCCTCTACGCCGCACGGGCGATCGGGACCCCGAAATGCTCGAGGACGATCTGCTTGATGCCGGCGATCGACGCGGGCGTCTCTCCGTCGAGCCCGACGGTGAGCATCGGCACGACCGAGTCGGCGGCGCCGATCGAGCCGTGACTCCCGCCGCCGAGGTGGTGCCGGCCCGCGAGGTCGACGAACTCCCAGCCCGACGCGGCGGAGACGATCACCTCGCCCGCGTTCGGGTTGCGCAGCGCGGCCTCGGCGCGTGCAGGCCCGTCGGGGTGTGCGTCGAGCAGCGCCGGGTCCTCCTCGCCGCGCGCACGCGCGACGACGCGATCGTCTTCGAGGAAGACGGCGAGCTCGACGGACGGCTCGTCGTCGAGCGCCGCCGCGAGCGCGCGCGGGTCGTCGCCGTAGAGCATCGCCGCGCGGTTCGACGCGGTCACGAGCGCACCGTCGACCGCGAGCCGTGCGGTCTGCTCGATGCGCGACTGGCCGTGGTCGGCGCAGAGCACGACGGCGTAGCGCTCGAGGAACTCGTCCGGTCCGCCGGCCGCGTCCATCAGCGCGGCGACGGCCGCGTCGCTGCGCGCGAGCGCCTCGTGCGCCGTGTCGGGGCCGAGCACGTGCGACGCGTAGTCGTAGTCCGGCAGGTAGTAGACGAGCACGTCGAAGCCGTTGCGCGTGACGAGCCAGCGGCCGACGGCTGCGGCGTACGCGTCGATCGACCCGAGCGCGCGGTTGCGCACCGCGATCGGCGCGCCGGTGCGGTCGGACTCGTAGAGGCTGTAGAAGAAGAACCGCTTCGGCCCGTTCACGGCCGGCAGCCCGGGCAGCGTCGGCAGATGGCGGTTGCGGCCGCGGTAGGTCGTGATGTTGATCGCGGCGGTCGTGAGCCCGCGCGCCTCGAGCGCCTCGTAGATCGTCTCGGCGCGCTTGCCGAGGTGGCGCTCGTTGAGGTTGACGATCGTGTCGCGCAGCCCGCGCGCGAGCCCTGCGGCGCGCATGGCGGCGAACGACGAGCCGTACTCGACGAGCCGTTGCTCCCCGCGATGCCACCACACGAGGTGCGGGATCTCGTGCACGTCGGGATGCGCGCCGGTCGCGATCGACGCGAGGCAGACCGGCGTGAGCGAGGGGAACGTCGACGTCGCGCGCCGGTACGAGCCGTGGTCGAGCAGGAAGCGCAGCGCGGGCGTGTCGGCGGCCTCGAGCATCGACGGCGTCAGGCCGTCGATGACGACGAGTACGACGGGCTTCGGCGCCATCCAGTTCAGTCCCGCGCGAGCGTGCGCAGCCCCGCGTGACGGTCGGGCGCGCGGGACTTCAGACGCAGGCCGAACGCCGGCACCGCGACGGCTTCGAGGTAGCCGACGACCGGGACGAACGCGAGCGCGGCCGCGACGAGTGCGCCGAGGCCGACGAGCAGCGCGACCCCTCCGCGCGTGCCGCCGCGACGCAGCGCGCCCTCGACGATGGGTGCAGCGCCGGCCGCGCCGGCGACGCCGCCGACCGCTCCTCCGACAGCCTCGGGCCACCCCTGCACGAGGAACCCGACAACGGCCGCCACGACCGCGGCCGCCACAGCCGCCACGATCCAGCGAGGCACGACTGTCGCCGCGAGGATGCCGATCGCAACCCCCAGGCCGACGAGCACTCCGATCCAGTACCACCCGCCCATCAGCGGAGCCAGCGTAGCGGGTTTACCTGCCCCGCCCGCGCGGGCACATGAGGCCCTATCCACGTCCCAGGAGAACGATGTTCGACGAAGCCCGGTCCCTGCTCGTCTTCTTCTCGTCCGCCCGCTCGGGTCCAGCCCGGCGGATGGAGAGCCTGCTCGCACACGTGGCGAGGAAGGAACGCCACCGCCTGCGCGTGATCCAGGTGGACGCAGACCGGCGGCCGGAGCTCGTCGACCGGCTCGCGGTCGAGGACGTCCCGACGCTCGTCCTCGTGCGCGGCAACCGCGCCGTCGCGCGGCTCGAGGGCCGCGCGAGCGCCCCACAGATCGAGGCGATGCTCGCCGAACACTTGCCAGAATCCATTTCCGCGGTCGGCGCGTAGGTCCCCCAAGCGCGTGTCTTTACGGCCGCAGCCTGCTCGTTCAGGCGTGAGACGGGCGCAGTCCGTCAATCGATTCCGGGGGGAAGGGAGGAGCCCCAAATATGAGGAGAAGGCATACGCACCTCAGCATCGGGATCCTGGCCGTCGCCGCACTCGCCCTGATCGCGACCTCGTTCGCGATCGCCGGCGGGCGCCATGACGGGAAGGGGAAGAAGGACGACGACACGAACGCGTCGGCCCGCATGGACGCATTCCAGGAGAACCCGTCGGTCAGCTCACTCGCCACGGGCACCTTCAGGGCAGAAGTCGCGAACGACAAGATCACGTACCGGCTGGACTGGAAGGATCTGAGCGGCCCGCCGCTCTTCGCGCACGTGCACATCTCGCAGCGCGGCGTCAACGGCGGCGTGAGCTTCTTCCTCTGCGGTGGCGGTGGAAAGCCGGCCTGTCCGCAGGCCACGTCCGGGACGGTCACGGGCACGGTGGTCGCGACGGACGTGCTCGCGATCCCAGCTCCGCAGCAGTTCGTTGCGGGCGATCTCGCGACGGTGCTCGCGGCGATGCGCGCCGGCGCAACGTACGCGAACATGCACACGACGAAGTTCCCGGGTGGCGAGATCCGCGGGCAGATCAAGCTCCACCATGGTCACGGCCACGGCGACCCCCACTAGCTAGCTCGAAACGGACTCGAGCCGCCGGATCACCGCGAGAGCGAATTCGGCGGCTCGGGCACCGTCCACCACGCGGTGGTCGAACGTCACGCTGACGTTCCCCATCCTGCGCACGACGACCTCGCCGTCGCGAACGACGGGACGGTCGCCGATGCGGTGCACGCCGAGGATGCCGACCTCGGGGTGGTTGATCAACGGCGTGACGAGCACGCCCGCGAGCTTGCCGGCGCTCGTGACCGTGAACGTCGAGCCGCGGAGCTCCTCGGGCGCGAGGCTGCCGCCGCGCGCCTTCTCGGCGAGCGCGTCGACGTCGGCGCGCAGCTCCTCTACGCTGCGCGCGTCGCATGCGCGGACGACCGGGACGACGAGGCCCTGGTCGGTCTGCACGGCGATGCCGAGGTCGTAGCGGTCGAGGTAGACGATCTCGTCGCCCTCGAGCCGGGCATTCAGCTCGGGGTACTCCCGCAGCGCCTGCGCGGTCGCGCGGAGCACCGTCGGCAGCAGGAGCTTCATGTCGACGGCCGTGAAGTCGCACTCCTCGACGTACGTCACCGCCGGGATCTCGCGGTGGGCGCGCGTGAGGTGCTCGACGATCCGGCGGCGGACACCGCGGACCTGCTCGCGACGGCCTTCGGCCCGAGACTCTTCGGTCGCGCCGCCGCCGGCCACGCGCACGTCGTCCTCGGTGATGCGGCCGCCGGCGCCGGTCGGCGTGACGGCCGCGAGGTCGACGCCGAGCTCCTGCGCGATGCGGCGGACGAGCGGCGTCGCCTGGATGCGGCCGGGTGCTGCCTGGGCTGCGCGTGGCGGCGGCGCCTCGGCGGTGCGCGGCGCCTCGTCCGGCGTCGCCCCGTCCGCGCCGTCGCCGATCACGACGAGCACGGTGCCGACCGGCACGACCTCGCCCTCGGCCACGTGGATCTTCGTGACGGTGCCGGCCGCGGGCGACGGGATCTCGACCGTCGTCTTGTCGGTCTGGATCTCGACGAGTGGGTCGTCCTCGCCGACCGTGTCCCCTTCGGACACGAGCCAGCGGGCGATCTCCCCTTCGGTCAGGCCCTCGCCCAGATCCGGCAGCTTGAACTCGTACGGCATCGGCGGCGGAGCGTATCGCCTCGTTCGGTTCTACCGTCTCGGCCGGCCGATCCACGCGTCCGTCGGGGCGATCAGCACGCGTAGCCCGCCGTCCACACGCCAGATGGACACGGCTTGCTCCGACCCGTCCAGCTCGCCCGCGACCTCGCGCGGCACGTAGCCGGCCTGGAGCGACCGCTCCTCGTTCCAGATCGCGACCGCATTCGGGTCGAACTCGTTGTCCGGCTCCGGCACGAGCGCGACCCGCGAGCCGGGGTCGAACGACGCGTCCTCGTACGCCTCGCCGCGAAACGACACGCCCGCGACGGCCACGACGCGGATGCGCGGGTCCTCCCAGTGGACGGGCTCGTTCGTCGCGGCGTCGCGCAGGTTGTAGCCGCGCCCGTCGTACGAGCGCTCGAGCCACAGCCGGAGTCGGTCGCTCACCGGATCGCGTCGTCGCGCAGCACGGCGTGCACGCCCTTCACGCCGTTCACCACCTGCGTGACACGCAGGTCGACCGCGACGCTCGCGAGCGCCAGCGCCTCGCGCCGCGCGACGTCGAGCTCGCGCGCCATGAGATCGAGCATCCCGTCGAGCGCGCGCGCGACGGCCTCGTCGAGGTCGTCCGACAGGCCGAGCACGAGCCACGCGTCGGCGGTGCGCACGGTCGGCCACTTCAGCTCGAGGTCGTCGCGCACGTCGAGCCGCAGGCGCACGCGCTCCATCGGGCACTCGATCGCGAGCCCGGACACCTCGCCGTCGCCCTGACGCGCGTGCCCGTCGCCGGCCGAGAACCGGCAGCCGTCGACCGGGATCGGGAGGAAGAGCGTCGTGCCGGCGACGATCTCCTTGCAGTCGAGGTTGCCGCCCCAGCGCCGCGGCGGCACGGTCGAGTGCACGCCCGCCTCGGACGGCGGCATCCCCATCACGCCGAGGAACGGGCTCAGCGAGACGACGCGCCCATGCTGGTCGGTCCCGGTCCCTGCGTCGGCGTCGAGGTCCCACGCCAGCACGACCGAGTCGCCCTCGTGCTCGCCGAGCGCGGTGTTGAGCCACGAGCCCCAACCGCCTGCGTCGGTCACGCCGAAGGTGCCGACGCGCAGCTCCTCGACCGTGACCGCGAGCGTCCGGCCCGCGCGCGCCCCGCGCACCTCGACCGGCCCGATCAGCGCGTGGCCCGCGTCGAGCTGCTCGTCGCGAGGCTCGAAACGCGCACGCTCGCGCGCGCCGCCCTCGAGCCCCCAGCCGGAGTCGAGCGTCGAGAACGCGATCGAGTCGCCCGCGTCGATCGAGACGATGCATTCGAGGTCGGGCGAGAAGTGCCCGTGGAGCGTGCGCCGCTCGAGCGGGATCTCGTGGACGGCCACTAGGCGACGAGCTTGCGCACGGCGGCCGTGACGCGCTCGACGGACGGCATGTACGCGTCCTCGATCGTCCAGTACGGGTACGGCACGTCGTAGCCCGTGACGCGCAGCACCGGCCCTTGCAGGTCGAAGATCGCCTTCTCCGCGATCAGCGCCGCGAGCTCTGCACCGAAGCCGACGGTCCGCGGCGCCTCGTGCACGATCACGACGCGGCCCGTCTTCGCGACCGACGCGAGGATCGTCTCCTCGTCGAGCGGCCGCAGCGAGCGGATGTCGACGATCTCGCACGACGCGTCGCGCGCGAGCTCGTCGGCCGCGCGCTCGCACACGGGCACCATCGCGCCGTACGCGATCAGCGTCACGTCGCCGCCCTCGCGCGCGACGCGCGCGCGACCCAGCGGCACGACGTGCTCGCCCTCCGGCACCTCGCCGCGCGCGGTGCGGTAGACGAGCTTCGGCTCGAAGATCACGACCGGGTCGGGATCGCGGATCGCGGCCGCGAGGAGCCCCTTCGCGTCCGCCGGCGTCGAGGGGATCGCGACCTTGATGCCGGGCGTGTGCACGTAGTACGTCTCGGGCGAGTCGTCGTGCAGCTCCGGCGCGCGTACCCCGCCGCCGTACGGCATCCGGATCGTGATCGGGAACTCCATGCGGCCACCGGTGCGCCAGCGGTAGCGGCCGACGTGCGTGATCAGCTGGTCGAGGCACGGGTACGAGAACGCGTCGTACTGCATCTCGCACACCGGCCGCCAGCCCGCCATGCACAGGCCGACCGCGGTGCCGAGGATCCCGGCCTCGGCGAGCGGCGTGTCGACGCAGCGCTCCGCGCCGAAGCGCTCGCGCAGGCCGGCCGTCGCGCGGAAGACGCCGCCCGCGCGGCCGACGTCCTCACCCATCACCATCACGTTCGCGTCGCGCCCGAGCTCCGTGTGGAGCGCGTCGTTCACCGCCTCGACGAGCGTCAGGTCAGCCATCGCGCATGTTCCCCGGCGGGTCGACGTACGCGTGGTCGAAGAGCAGCGACTCGTTCGCGCGGGGCTCGGCCTCGGCGGCCGCGATGCCGGCGCGCAGCGCGGCCTCTGCCTCGGCGCGCGTCTCCTCCGCGATGGAATCGGTCAGCACGCCGACGCGACGCAGGAACGCGTCGTACCGGCCGACGCATTCGCGCGCACGCTCCTCCTCGACACGCGCGGCGTCGATGTACGCGCGCGGGTCGTCGGCGGTCGCGTGCGGCGCGGCGCGGTAGTGCACGGCCTCGATGAACGTCGGCCCGCCGCCGGCCCGCGCACGGTCGACCGCGTCGCGCGCGGCCTCCCACACCGCGAGCACGTCGAGGCCGTCGACGCGCACGCCCGGCATGCCGTAGCCGACGGCCTTGTCCGCGAGCGTCTCCGCGCGCGTCTGCGCCGACACCGGCGTCGAGATCGCCCAGCCGTTGTTGTTGCAGACGAACACGACCGGCGCCTCCATCACGGCCGCGAAGTTCACGCCCTCGTGGAACGCGCCCTCGGACGTCGCGCCGTCGCCGAAGAACGCCATCGCGACCGCGTCCTCGCCCTTGAGCTTCTTCCCCCACGCGAGCCCGGTCGCGTGCGGCACGTGCGTCCCGATCGGCACGCAGATCGAGGCGACGTTCCAGTCGGCCGGGTTCCACCAGCCGGACGGATGCCCGCGCCACCACTGCAGGATCGTCTCGACCGGCATGCCGCGCACGAGGCCGATCGCCGACTCGCGGTAGCTCGGGAAGACCCAGTCCTCGTCGCGCAGCGCGAACGTCGCGCCCGCCTGGATCGCCTCGTGGTTCCAGTAGATGGCGTACGTGCCGATGCGCCCCTGGCGGTGGTAGACGACCGAGCGCTCGTCGTACGTCCGCAACAGCAGCATGCGCCGGTAGAGCTCGAGCAGGTCGCTGTCGGTGAGCCCGTCGGGGATCGCGTCGCCGTCCAGCACCCGCCGCAGGTCGGGCATCACTTGCGCCATTCCGCCCGGAAACCTAGCGGCGGCGCAGGCCGAGCTGCCCTGCCTCCCACGCCACCGCGGCGTCGAACGCCGGCACCGTCAGCTGATGCGTCGAGGGGAACCACCGCACCTCGTGCGTGCCCGGCGCGGCGCGCGCGAGCGCGACGACCTCGCGCTCCGGCACGCGCTCGTCGTTCGTCGCGCCGACGAACAGGAGGTTCGCCTTCGAGCGCGCGATCAGCTGCCGGGCGCGCTCCGTGCCGCGGCCGGCGAGCATCGCGACCGCCTTCGGGCGCCGGTCGACGCCGGCGACGATCGCGGCGGTCTGCGCGCCGAGGCTGTAACCGACGACGCCGAGCCGGTTGCGGTCGACGTACGGGAGCGCCGCGAGCGCGTCGAGCGCACGCCGCGCGTCGACGACGAGCGGCCGATACGTCGCCGACTCGCTCCGCATCGAGATCGTCATGGTCACCGCGCCGCGCTTCGCGAGCAGCGCCGCAGGGACGAGCATGTCCGCCCGCGAGCCGCCCGCGCCGTGGAGGAAGACGGCGGCCGGCCGGCGGCCGCTCGCCTCCGGCCGGAGCAGGAACGCCTCGACGGGAGCCCCGTTCGCGCCGCGGAACGTGAAGTCGTAGACGCGCACGCCCTGGCCGGCGCGGTTGAGCGGCTCGCCGACGCTCGCGCGCAGCGGCGCCTCGCCCGCATACGAGTACGGGCCGGCCGTCGGCGCCGAGGAGCCGCAGCCGGCGAGCGCGAGCGCGGCGAGCGCGCTACACCAGCACAGCGACCGCATCGCGTTCGGCCTCGAACGTCGCCTCGCTCACGTCGCCGAGATCCTCGCCGTCGACCTGCAGCGGCAGCGGATGGTCGCAGCGCACCTCGATCCGGTCGAGGTCGTGGCCGGCGAGGACGACCGCGTCCTCGTGCAGCCGCCCGCGCAACGCGCGCGTCGCGAGCCGCGGCAGCACCGCCGGCCGCACCGCGACGGGAGCGACGAATGCGAGCCCCTCCTCGAACTTCGCCTCGGCGACGATCTGCAGCGCCAGCGGCCCGGCGAAGCTGTACGGCGAGCCGTTCGCGACCATCACGAATGCGGCGCGGCCGACGCCGACGATCTCGAGCACCGGGTCGAAGCGCAGCCGCGCCTCCGCGAACAGGCGGAGCACCGTCGCCGCGAACGCGAAGTCGCCGGGCCGCCGCCCGTCCTCGCTGCGGCCGCGCGCGTCCACGCGGCGCACCGCCTCCGCGTCGAGGCCGATCCCGGCCGAGAACGCGAACCGCCGTCCGTTCACGCGCCCGAGCGAGATCGTCTGCGTGCGCTCCTCGTCGATCGCGCGGCCGACGGCCTGCGCTGCCTCGACCAGGTCGCGCGGCAGCCCGAGCGCGCGCGGCAGGACGCTCGTCCCGCCGCCCGGCAGGAACCCCATCGGGATCGTGCCGTCGACGCCGTTGATCGCCTCGTTGTACGTGCCGTCGCCCGACAGGACGACGACCGCGTCGGCCCGCTCGGCCGCACGCGCCGCGAGCTCGGTCGCGTGCCCCTGCCGCGTCGTCAGCTGTGTGTCGAGCTCGACGTGCACCCGCAGCACCTCCTCGACCTGCTCGACGCGCCTGGGCGTGACGGCGGTCGAATACGGGTTCACGACGAGCACCGCTCGCTTCACGACTCAAGGGTACGCGGGAAAAGGGCCGGGGCGAACCCGGCCCTTCCGCTGACGGTAAACCTCAGCGCACGCCGAAGGCGGCGGCAGGCAGGACGAAGTCGAGCGCCGGCGTGTTATCGAGCGGCTCGAGGAACGTCTGCGCGCCTTGCGTCGGCGACGCGACATTGACGAGCGAGAACGCGGTGCCGTCGTAGAAGCGCGTGCCGTCGACCGCGGGCGCCTCGACGGGACGGCCGTCCGCGTCACTGCCCTGCAGGCCGCGGAGGTAGTCCCGCGGGACGACGAGCGTGATCGTCCCGGCGAGCTGGTCGACACGACCGAAGAGCGGCTTCGCCTGCGGGTAGACCTGGCACTTCTCACCGGGCGCGCCCGTGACGCACGGGGAGCCGCCGGCCGTGTAGTCGTCGAAGCCGAACGTCCACCCGCCGCTCGGGCTCCAGCCCGCGCTCGCCGCGGCGTCCGTGTAGCCGTTCGTGAACCGCCACAGCCACTGCAGCGACTGCCCGCCCGAGTCGGAAAGCGCGGCGGCGAGCGCCGCCGGCGAGAGGTTCGCAAGCCTCAGCGTCACGGCGAAGCCGCGGCTCCCCGCGTCGGACGAGATCGGTCCGGGGCGACGCGCGGGTTACGGGGTGGCGTAGCCGCGCATGCCCTCGAGGAACACCGCGAAGAAGCGGTCGGCGAGTGCGTCCGTGTCGCCGCCCGGCCGCAGCCACGTGTAGGCCCAGTTCGCGGCCGACAGGAAGAGCAGCGCCGCCGTGGCGACGTCGAGGTCGGTGCGGAGGTCGCTGCCCTCGACGCCCTCGCGGAACAGGTCGCGGATCCGCTCCTCGTAGCGGCGCCGCTCGGCGAGGAAGCGCTCGCGCCGCTCACCCTCGAGGTACCGCCACTCGCGCGTGAACACCGTCGCCACGTCGAGCTGCCCGGCGACGACCGCGAGATGCGCGCGCAGCGCGAGCCGGATCTTCTCGACCGAGGCGGCCCGCTCGGGCAGCGCGTCCAGCCCCGCGTGGAAGGCGGCCGCCCCCTCGGAGGCGACCTCCCAGAGCAGGTCCTCCTTCGAGGCGATGTGGTGGTAGAGCGACGGCTTCTGCATTCCGAGCGCGTCGGCCAGGTCGGCCAGGGACGTGCCCTGGTAGCCCTTCTCGGCGAAGAGCCGGGCCGCGATCCGGGTCAACTCGGCGCGCCTCGCGGACATCTAGAATGCAGCCTAACGACCGTTAGGTAGCCTACGGCTTCTAGTAAGGACTCCGATCACATGACGCAATCTGACAGTTCGCGCACGCAGGAGTTCGTGGAGTACGTCCAGGGCGGCGGCAGCGTCGAGGTCGACGACTGGATGCCGGACGACTACCGGACGCGCGCGATCAAGTTCATCGAGATGCACGGCAACTCGGAGCTGATGGGCGTGCTGCCCGAGCGCGAGTGGATCCTGCGCGCGCCCACACTGCAGCGGAAGCTCGCCCTGACCGCGAAGGTGCAGGACGAGGTCGGCCACGCGCAGCTCATCTACCGCGTCGTCGAGGACCTCGGCAAGCCGCGCGAGGATTGCCTGCGCGACCTCGTCGACGGCAAGGCCAAGTTCCACAACGTGTTCCACTACCCGACGGAGACGTGGGGCGACGTCGGCGTGATCGCTTGGCTCGTCGACGCGGCCGCGATCATCAGCCAGAAGGCGCTCCTCAAGTGCTCGTACGCGCCGTACGCGCGGATCATGAAGAAGATCTGCTGGGAGGAGTCGTTCCACATCCTCCACGGGCGCGACGTGATCCTGACGATGATGAACGGCACCGACG
>JBKPLI010000211.1:0-9491 GCA_046731555.1 Actinomycetota bacterium
GGCGTCGCCTACGGGCTGCGCGACTCGCTCGAGCTCCTGCGCGCGCTCGGCGTGCGCGCCGAGGTCGGCCGCGTCTCCGGCGGCGGCGCGCGCAGCGGACTGTGGCTGCGGATCGTGGCCTCGGTGCTGAACCTGCCGCTCGAGCGCACGGAGTCCGAGGCGGGCAGCGCCTACGGCGCGGCGCTGCTCGCCGGCGTGCGCGACGGCGTGTTCGCAGACGCGGCGGACGCGGTCGCGCGGTGCGTGCGCGTCCGCGACCGAGTCGAGCCCGACGCCGCATGGGTCGAGGACTACGAACGTGGCTACGCCCGCTTCCGCTCGCTCTATCCCGCCCTGCGACCCCTGGAGGAGACGTGACCGTCCGCTTCGGCCTGCTCACGACCGCGAACATCAATCGCGCGGTGCTCGCGACGCGCCACGACGGCGCCCCGTACGAGTTCGTCGCCGTCGGCTCGCGCGACCTCGCGCGCGGCGAGGAGTACGCGCGCGCGAACGACATCGCGCGCGCGCACGGCTCGTACGAGGACCTGCTCGCAGACGACGGGGTGGACGCGGTGTACATCGCGCTGCCGAACAAGCTGCATCACGAGTGGACGATGCGCGCGCTCGAGGCCGGCAAGCACGTGCTGTGCGAGAAGCCGTTCACGCGTGAGCCGAGCGAGGTCGAGACGACGTGGGCGGAGGCGGAGCGGCGCGGGCTCGTCGTGATGGAGGCGTTCATGTGGCGCCACAACCCGCAGGCGAAGACGTTCGTCGAGCTGCTGCCGCGCATCGGCGAGCTCCAGTCGGTGCACGCGACGTTCTCGTTCCCGCTCGTCAACGAGCCGAACGTGCGGCTCGTGAAGGACGCCGGCGGGGGGTCGCTGCTCGACGTCGGCTGCTACTGCGTGAGCAGTCTTCGCCTCGTGGCGGGGCGGGAGCCGGAGCGGGTGTACGCCGAGGCGAGCGTCGGGCGCGGGGGCGTCGACGAGGGGTTCGCCGGCGTGCTGCGCTTCGGCGAGGTGCTCGGCACGTTCCACAGCGGCTTCCGCAGCGAGTCGCGGTCGCTGACGGCCGTCGGGTCGGAGGGCACGCTGACGACGTTCGACCCGTGGCTCTCGAGCGACCCGGTCGTACGCCTGAACGACGAGGAGCACGAGGTCGAGCGCGTCTCGTCCTACAAGCTGGAGCTCGAGAACTTCTGCGCGGCCGTCCGCGGCGAGGGGCAGCCGCTCCTCGGCAAGGACGAGTCGCTCGGGCAGGCGCGCGCACTCGACGCACTGCTCCGCTCCGCCGAGAAGTGCGAGCCCGTTTCGCTCACGTAGCTGTCCTTTCGGGACGTCTCCGCAGTCCGGAGTGAGGTCATGTCCCGCGAGGACATGGCCTCGCGGGACAACTGGCGCGGCCTGTGCAGGGACTTTCCGCCGCCGGCGTGCGCGAGCGGCGCGTGACCGTGTGCGCGATTCGTCACCGTTTCCTGTCCCTTTCGGCCATGGCCGCAGTCCGGAGTACGGACATGGCCCGAACGGACAGTGGTCGCTAGCGCTTCTTGCCCGGGTTGAGGAGGTTCTTCGGGTCGAAGGCCTGCTTCAGGCGCGCATGGAGTTCGTACGTCTCCGGGCTCCACTGGCGCTCCAGCTGGCCGCGCTTCAGCCAGCCGATGCCGTGTTCGCCGCTGATCGTGCCGCCGAGCCGGATCGCCAGGTCGAACAGATCGCGGCACGCCTCGTCCGCGCGGCGCTCCTCGTCCGGGTCGTCGTGCGAGAAGAGGAACGTCGAGTGGATGTTGCCGTCGCCCGCGTGGCCGAACGACAGGCCGATCACGTCGTGACGCTCCGCGATCTCGAGCGTCTCGCGCGCGACGTCGCGCAGGCGGTCGAGCGGCACTGCGATGTCCTCGCTGAACGCGCCGCCGCGCTGCGCGAGGATCGCGAACGCGACACCGCCGCGCCAGCGCCACAGCTCCGCGACGTCCGAGGCCGTCTCGGGCGCGTGCACCGCGACCGAGTCCTCCTCGAGCGCCTCGCGCAGCTCGCGCGCCACGCGGCGCGCCTCGTCGGCCGCCCCGTCGGCCTCGGTGATGACCATGAACGCGCCGCCCTCCGGCATGCCGAACGGATACGCGTCGCCGGAGAACGACAGCGTGACGCCGTCCATGTACTCGATCGCGGCCGGCACGACGCCCGAGCCGAGCACGCGCTCGATCGCTGACACGCCCGCGTCCGCGTCGCGGTAGAAGCCGACGACGGGCAGCTCGAGCTCGGGCGCGGGGATCAGCCGCAGCCAGGCGCCGGTGACGAGCCCGAGCGTCCCCTCGGAACCGACGAGCAGCGACTTGAGGTCGTAGCCCGCGACGTCCTTCCGCAGCGGGCCACCGACGCGCACGACGACGCCCGGCGGCACGACGGCCTCGATCCCTGTGATCCAGTGGCCCGTGACGCCGTACTTGAACGCGTGCGGCCCGCCGGCGTTGCACGCGATGTTGCCGCCGATCTGCGAGATCTCCGCGGCGCCCGGATCGGGCGGGAAACGCAGGCCGTTCTCCCGCGCGAGCCGCTGCACGTCGCCGGTCGTCACGCCCGCGTCGACGTGCATGCGCCACAGCAGCGGATCGAACTGCCGCACGCGGTTGAGCCGCTCGAAGCCGATCACGATGCCGCCGTCGATCGGGATCGCACCGCCTGCGAGCCCTGTCCCGCCGCCGCGCGCGGTCAGCGGCACGTCGTGCTCGTAACACCACTCCATCACCGCGGCGACCTCGTCCACCGTCGACGGCATCACGACCGCGTCCGCGTGCCCCTGCACGCCGCGGCCCATCAGGTCGGCGAGGAACCGCCCCTCCGGCTCGAGGATCGCCTCGCGCGGGAGGATCGAGCCGAGATCGCTGCCGGTCACGCTCACGGACCTAGTATCCACGGCGCGGCTTCACGCTGGCCTAACATGCTTCCCAATCCGCGTCGCCGGTCGGTCGCGTACCTCCGGCGACAACCCAGAACCGAAGGGAGCGGACATGAAGATCGCTCTGCTGCTCGCAACGATCGCCGCACTGATGGTCGTGCCGTTCGCCTCGGCGGAGACCGAGACGCTGAAGGGCACCGTCGGCCCAGGCTTCACGATCACGCTGAAGTACGACGGCAAGGCGGTGAAGACGCTCAAGGCGGGGACGTACAAGGTCGTCGTCTCCGACAAGTCGTCGATCCACGACTTCCACCTCACCGGACCGGGCGTCAACAAGACGACGTCCGTGGGCGGCACGGGCTCGAAGACGTGGACGCTGAAGCTGAAGAAGGGCACCTACAAGTTCGTCTGCGACCCGCATGCGTCGCAGATGAAGGGCTCCTTCAAGGTCACGTAGCACTCGCGGTCCCGTCGCTTCCGCCGTCGGCGGGAGCGACGGGACACGGCGCTACTCGAGCGGCAGCTCGGCGGCGCCGTCGCGCGTGACGTTCCACGCGCGCAGCTCGTCGAGCTTGAGCCCGTAGATGAGGAACGGCTTGCCCGCCCACAGTCCCGAGAGCTCGCGGTCCGTGCGCGACGGGATCGGCTCGGTTTCCGGGTGCGAGTGGAACACGGCGAGCTCGTAGCCGTCGTCCTCGAGGAACCACACCTCGGGGTCGACGTCGAGCTCGTAGCGGTACGGCGACGCAAGCTTGTTGCGCCCGCGGACGTAGCGCTCCGCGACGCCGTCCCGGAAGACGATCACGCCGCAGCACTCGTTCGGCGCCTCCTCGGCGGCGTGCGCGCGCAGCTCCTGGCGGACGGACGTCGGGACTACCACCAGAGCGACGCCTCCATCGACTCCTCGACGTTCTCGGCCTGCCAGAACGGGGCCGAGAGGTACTTCCAGCCGCCGTCCGCGAGCACCGCGACGACGGTCGAGCCCCCCGGCAGCTCGTCGGCGAGGCGGCGCGCGACATGCACGACCGCACCAGACGACACGCCGGCGAACAGCCCTTCGCGCTCGAGCAGCGCGCGCACCGCGGCGACGGACTCGGCGTTCGAGACGAGCAGCTTCCGGTCGAGCTGCTCCACGTCGAGGATCGGCGGCACGTAGCCGTCGTCGAGCGAGCGCAGCCCCATCACGGGATCGCCCGGGATCGGCTCGGCCGCGGCGATCACGACGTCCGGGTTCGCCTCGCGCAGCCGGCGCGCGGTGCCCATCAGCGTCCCGCCCGTGCCGAGGCCCGCGACGAGCACGTCGACGTGGGGGAGGTCGCGCAGGATCTCCGCGCCGGTGCCCTCGTAGTGCGCGCGCGGGTTCGCCTCGTTCGCGTACTGGAAGAGCATCACGTAGCGCGGGTCGGCCGCCGCGATCGCCTGCGCCTTGCGCACCGCGCCGTTCGAGCCCTCGCCCGCGGGCGAGTCGACGATGCGCGCGCCGTACAGCTCGAGCAGCGCGCGGCGCTCGGGCGTCGCGTTCTCGGGCATGACGCACGTGAGCTTCAGGCCCTTGAGCTTCGCGACGAGCGCGAGCGAGATGCCGGTGTTGCCGCTCGTCGGCTCGAGCAGCTCCTGGCCGGGCTCGAGGTTCGCGGCCTCGACCATCGCGAGCGCGACGCGGTCCTTGATCGAGCCGGTCGGGTTCTGCCCCTCGAGCTTCGCGTAGATCTTGACGCCGTCGGGCGACAGCCGCGGCAGCTCGACCAGCGGGGTGTTCCCGATCAGGTCGAGCAGCGAGCTAGCGACAGCCACCGGCCATCGCCGGGAGCAGGATGACCGTGGCGCCGGCGCGCACCGGCGTGTCGAGGCCGGCGCGCGTGCGCACGTCCTCGCCGTCGACGTACACGTTCACGAACGGCTGCAGCGCGCCGTCCTCGTAGACGCGCGCGCCGAGCTCGGGGAGTCGCGTGGTGAGATCCTCCATCAGCTCGCGGAGCGTCTCCCCGGAAGCCTCGACCTCGCGCGCGCCGCCCGACTCCGTGCGGAGAACCGGCGGGATGCGCACCTTCGCCGTCGCAACGGCGCTCACCTCGCGCAGAACTCCACGTAGTCGACGTACTCGGTGATCGTCGGGTGCTCGCCGCACACCGGGCAGTCCGGGTTGCGGTCGATGCGCACCTCGCTGAACTCGGTCGCGAGCGCGTCGAAGAGCAGCAGCCGGCCGACGAGCGTGTCGCCGATGCCGATCGCGAGCTTGATCGCCTCGTTCGTCTGCAGCGAGCCGACGATGCCCGGCAGCACGCCGAGGACTCCGCCTTCGGCGCACGACGGCGCGAGCTCGGCGGGCGGCGGCTCGGGGAAGAGGCAGCGGTAGCACGGCCCGTTCCCGGGCGAGAAGACCGTGACCTGACCCTCGAAGCGGTAGATCGAGCCGTGCACGACCGGGATGTCGTGCCAGACCGACGCGTCGTTCACGAGGTAGCGCGTCGGGAAGTTGTCCGCGCCGTCGACGATGAGATCCCAGCCGTCGCCGAGGATCCGGTCGATGTTCTCGGAGGTGAGGCGCTCGCGGTAGGGCACGACCTCGACGTCGGGGTTCAGCGCCTCGATCGCCCGCTTCGCGGAGTCGACCTTCGGCGTCCCGAGCGTGTCGAGCGAGTGTGCGATCTGCCGCTGGAGGTTCGTCTCGTCGACGATGTCCGCGTCGACGATGCCGATCCGTCCGACGCCGGCCGCCGCGAGGTAGAGCGACGCGGGCGAGCCGAGCCCCCCGGCGCCGATCAGCAGGATGCTCGTGTCGAGCAGCTTGAGCTGGCCCTCCTCGCCGACCTCCGGGATCAGCAGGTGGCGCGAGTAGCGCGTGCGGCGCTCGGGCGAGAGCGAGCGCGGCAGCTCCACCTCGTAGCCGTTCCGCTTCCAGTCGGTGAACCCGCCGGAGAGCGAGGAGACGTCGTCGTACCCGAGGTCCGTGAGCGCCTTCGCGCCGAACGCCGAGCGGGCGCCGGAGGCGCAGTAGAGCACCACGCGCGACGACCGGTTGGGGACGGCGTTCTCGATGCGCGATTCGAGGAACCCGCGCGGGATGTGGACGGCCCCGGGGATGTGGCCCTCCTCCCACTCGTCGCGCTCGCGGACGTCGACCAGGACGGCGCCGTTACGCTCTTGGAGGTCGCGCGCGTCGATCTCGGAGATCTCCGACTTCACGCGCTGCAAAAGCTCCCTGTAGGTAGGCATTCGAGGAGACAAACGATAGCGGCCCATCACTTCATTCCCGCAAGTTTCGCCCAATGACGCCGCGCACGCGCATCGCGGTCCTCGTCGGGGCGCTCGCGGCAGCGGCGGCCGCGGCCACGGCCGGCGTGACCCTCGCGACCCGGCAGACGCCCGACCAGCCGGAGGCCGTGAAGGGGAAGCCGCCGCTCGTGCTCTTCCCGGGCGTCAGTTCGTCGGCGACGCCGACGCTGCGCCGCGCGTTCGCGGCCTGGCCGGCGTCCCTCGACCGGATCGAGGACCTCGGGCGGGCGCGGCCGCGCGACCCGGTGGTGCAGTACAACCTCGGCGTCGCCAGGCTCTACGCCGGCTACCGCGACGAGGCCGCGCAGGCGTTCCGCAACGCAAAGAAGGTCGGGCGCGACACCTTCTACGAGATCCGCGCCGACGTCGTTCTCCACCCGCAGTACTTCCAGCAGGGTTACCCGCCGTTCCAGGCGACCGGCAACGATCCACTGCTGCGGCAGGGGAGCCGCCTGCAGGCGCAGGGCAGGCAGCACTCGGCGGAACGCGTGTTCGCGCGGGCCGCACGGCTCCATCCGGGCGACGACGAGGCGCAGGTCGCGGCTGCCGTCGCCCGGTTCGACATGGACAACCTCTCCGCCTCGTTCTCCCGTTTGGGCCCGCTGACGCGCCGTTTTCCGCGCAGTCAGAGCGTTCGCTTCCACCTCGGGCTGCTGCTCGCCTGGACCGGCCAGGGGAGGGCCGCGGTCGACCAGTTTCGCAAGGCAGAGGCACTCGGTCCGAAAACCATGCTCGGCAGGGAAGCAAATGCCCTCCTCGTGCGTCTAGGGAGGCGTGGGACCAGGTAGCCGAAAAATGAGCCGAACGGCCTATGGCGTCCGTCCGGTTGCGGTGGAACACTTCCGCATCCACGTTCGAGCGGGACGTCACATAGCCGTTGGCCACGAGGGGGAGCCGATGAGCGTAGGCGAAGACCAGGCAGGGACCGCCGTCCAGGAGGAGCCGGAGCTGCTCGCGGACGCGGCGGAGGAGCTGGAGCCCGCGACCGACGAGGTCTACCACGCCCTTGACGACCCGGCCGCGGAGGAGGACGAGGACGAGGTCGAGGGCTTCGAGGTCTCGACGGACTCGCTGCAGCTGTTCCTGAAGGACGTCGGCAAGGTCGACCTGCTGACCGCCGCGCAGGAGGTCGAGCTGGCGAAGCGCATCGAGCGCGGCGACCACCGCGCGAAGCAGGAGATGGTCGAGGCCAACCTGCGCCTCGTCGTATCGATCGCGAAGCGGTACCGGAACCAGGGCCTGCCGTTCCTGGACCTGATCCAGGAGGGGACGATCGGCCTCGTCCGCGCGGCGGAGAAGTTCGACTACCGCAAGGGCTTCAAGTTCTCGACGTACGCGACGTGGTGGATCCGCCAGGCGGTCGCGCGGGCGCTCGCCGACAAGGCGCGCACGATCCGCATGCCCGTCCACGTCGTCGAGAAGCTGAACAAGATCATGCGCACGGAGCGGAAGCTCCGCGCCGAGAAGGGGCGCGAGCCGTCGTCCGAGGAGATCGCGGCCGAGCTCGACCTCTCCATCGAGGAGGTCGACCAGATCCGGCGCACCTCGCAGGCGCCCGTGTCGCTCGAGAAGCCGGTCGGCGACGAGGAGGAGTCCGAGTTCGGGCACTTCATCGAGGACGAGAACGTCCCGCTCCCGGACGAGGCGGCCGACATGGCGCTGCGCAACGAGGCACTCACGCGCGCGCTCCGCATGCTGGGCGAGCGCGAGCGGCGCGTCCTCGAGATGCGCTACGGCCTGAACGGCGAGCAGCCGCGCACGCTCGACGAGGTCGGGCGGACGTTCAACGTCACGCGTGAGCGCATCCGCCAGATCGAGAACCAGTCGCTGAAGAAGCTGCGGGCACTCGCGGAGTCGCAGAAGCTCCGCGACGTCGCCTAGGGGAGCCCAGCCACGACCGAGGTGAGGCCGGGCGTTGCCCGGCCTCGCTTCGACCGGCAGGGACTAGACTCGCCCCTCGTGTCGAGCGAGCCCTGGTTCCACGAGCTCAGCGAGTTCCTGCGCATCCAGTCGATCAGCGCGGACGCGGCGCACGCCGCCGATGTGCGCGCGGCGGCCGAATGGGTGTGCTCGTTCGTGCGCGCCGCCGGCGGTGAGTGCGAGGTCGTCGACTGGGAGACGCATCCGCTCGCGATCGGCGAGATCCGCGCGTCGCGCGACCCCGAGTCCGCGCCGACGGTCATCTGCTACGGGCACTTCGACGTGCAGCCGCCGGACCCGCTCGAGCTGTGGGAGTCGCCGCCGTTCGAGCCGGAGCTCCGCGGCGACTACCTCTACGGGCGCGGCACGGTCGACGACAAGGGCCAGCTGTACCTGCTCCTCGCCGCTGCGCGCGAGCTTGCTCAGGCGGGCGAGCTGACGGTGAACGTGCGCTTCTGCTGCGACGGCGAGGAGGAGACGGGCGGACACTCGATCGTCGACTTCCTCGAGGCCGACGAGCGCGGCGGCGATGCGGCGGTGATCTTCGACAGCGGCATGATCCGCCGCGGCCTGCCGGCGTTCAACGTCGCGACGCGCGGGCTCGTCTACTACCACGTCACGCTCAAGACGGGCGCGCGCGACCTGCACTCGGGCGTGTACGGCGGCGCGGCGCTGAACGCGGCGCACGCGCTGATGCAGACGCTCGCCGCTGTGACGGCGCGCAACGGCCGCCTGCCCGAGCCGCTCCGCAAGGGGATCACCGCGCCGACGGACGAGGAGCTCGCCGGCTGGCGCGAGCTGCCCACCGGCGCGGACGAGCTCGCCGAGCAGGGCGCGCGGCCGATCGATCCGGACGCGGCCGAGGAGTTCTACGTGCGCACCTTCGCGGAGCCCGCGCTCGACGTGAACGGCATCGAGTCGGGCTCGCCGCGCCTGCAGAAGACGGTGCTGCCGGTCGACGCGGTCGCGAACCTCTCGATCCGGCTCGCGCCGGGGCAGGACGTCGACGAGGTCGGCGCCGAGGTCGAGCGCCTGCTGCGCGAGGCCACGCCGGAGGGCGCCGAGCTCGTGGTCGCGCGGCTGTCGTCGTCGCTGCCGGGCCTCGTGCCGCCGGACTCGCCCGCGATCAAGCTCGGGCAGGACGCGTTCGAGCGCGTGCTCGGCGTGCGGCCGGCGCTCGTCCGCTCGGGCGGCACCCTGCCGATCGTGCCCGCGCTCTCGTCGAAGGGGATCCCGACGATCATCACCGGCTTCGGCCTGCCGGACTCGAACATCCACTCGCCGAACGAGCGCCTCGTCGCGGAGTACGTCCCGCTGGGGATCGCCGCGGCGCGCGAGCTCTTCCGCGACCTCGCCGCACTCGCCGAGTAGCTTCCGACCGTCCTTTTCGGACCGGTCCGCAGTCCGGAGTACGGCCA
>JBKPLI010000212.1:0-5444 GCA_046731555.1 Actinomycetota bacterium
GACTACGGCGAGCTCGGCGCCTACCTGGCCGAGACTCGCGGGTTGCCGACGGTCGGGATCCGTACGCCCTACCACTCGACCTGGCTCGACAACGCGAAGGCGAAGTTCCTGCTCGGCTGGCGCCCGCAGTACGACCTCGCACGTCTGGTGGACGAAGCATGGAGCTACGACCGCGGTTCCGACGAGCCACGTGTCGTCTGGTATCCCGGCTGACGTTCAGCAGCACGGCCGGCCACAGCCCGGACTCCGAACGGGTCACCCGCCGCTAGGTGTGGCCGTGCCGCTCGTCATCTACTTCGCACTTTGGGATCGGGTCGTGCGCGGGGCCATGCATCCGTAGTCGCTGTCCGCGCCGTGCGTCGGGCTAGGTCTGTCCAGCGCTCGCTTCCGGAAGGAGCCGCCGGCAGGTGCACGGCCCCGCGTCTTCGTCCTTCAGCCCATGGGTTGCGATGACGCGGAGGCACGCTGCCTCCTTCCCGTCACCGCCAACGCGATCCGGCTCGGAGTTGAAGAGCCGGACGCCGCCAAGTCCGGTGGATTCAGCCCTTCCATCCGCCTCCCGATGGTAGATCGGTTGTGCTTCGACGGTACCACCACGTCTCGCTGCTGGCCTCGCCCGGATCGGATGAACGGACGACGTCGCTCGTTCAGAAGCCGCCGAGGCGTCGATCACCGTCGGGCCGACTCGAGATTCGCGAGCTTATCTCGAAGGGCGGAGCCGGCTCTCTATCAGGACGGTGTCGCGCAGGCGCTGCCGGAGCTGCGTCAAGAACTACGCGACGAAGGACTGCAAGATCTGCATCAGCAGCCACCGCTGATGATCTCGCCGCCCGGCCCGGTGTAGCTCGCTGTCTGTCCGGCGACCGTGCTCTCGATGCAGTAGCGGGCGCCTTCGACCAACCCGAGCCGGACCGTCGGGTCGAGCGTTTTATCGATCGCGCGCAGCGCGGCGATAGTTGCCCCTGCGTACGAGCCGTGGTCGGCGTAGAACACTTCCACCGACCCGAGTGCAGCGAGGACGTTCGCCGCCGCTGTCTGCTTGGCCGCGTCCTCCGGCAAGGCCGTTGCCATGACGGGGACCGTGCCAACGCCGCTCGAGGCGCCGTGGCCGTCTGCCACGAGGGTCAACAGCGCGGTCGTCGCGGCGATGGCGAGTGCGCCCGCAACGAGCAGATGCCAGATCTTCACCGTCATGGCAGTTACGAGTGTCTCGGGACTCGTTGGCCAGACGACCCACCCCTCTTGGTGGTTCGACCAACCGCTACGTATCGAGCGGCCCCTCGAAGCTCCCGAGAGGCGCCTAGCAGATTCGAACTGCTGTAAACGGCTTTGCAGGCCGCTGCCTAACCACTCGGCCAAGGCGCCGGAATCCGCGGAATGGTATCGGCCGACGCGGGTACCTCCTCGTCGTGCCCGCGACGCGCAACCCCTATCCGACCGCTGCGCCGTTCCTGCCCGACAAACCGACGATGTCGGCGCTGCGCGAGGCCGTGCAGGGTTGCCGCGGGTGTCCGCTCTACGCGAACGCGACGCAGGCGGTGTTCGGCGAGGGGACGACGACGTCCGAGGTGATGCTCGTCGGCGAGCAGCCGGGCGACCAGGAGGATCGGGCCGGCGCACCGTTCGTCGGCCCAGCCGGAAAGCTGCTCGACCGCGCGCTCGACGAGGCCGGGATCGACCGCAGGAAGGCCTACGTCACGAACGCGGTCAAGCACTTCAAGTGGAAGGCGCGCGGGCAGCGGCGCATCCACGACAAGCCGGCGTGGACGGAAATGGTCGCGTGCCGGCCCTGGCTCGAGGCGGAGCTCGCCGTCGTGAAGCCGCGCGCGCTCGTGCTGATGGGGGCGAGCGCCGGCCAGAGCGTGCTCGGCAAGACGTTCCGCGTCACGCAGCATCGCGGCGTCGCGATCCCGTCCGATCTCGCCGAGCTCGTGACCGCGACCATCCACCCGAGCGCCGTGCTGCGCGGCGAGGACCGCGACGCGCTCTTCGCCGGTCTCGTCGACGACCTGCGCTTCGTCGCGGAGAATCTCTAGCGGCCTGGAGTCGAAACGCGCTTGAGGGGTCTACCCAAGCGTCGTACGCAACGCCGGGAGGTGAATGGCTACAGCCTCCGATGCTCGGGAAAGGCACGATGCGCGCCGTCAGCTGATCGGCCTCATGGTCGACGTCTCCGGCTCGATGCCGTCGTCGATCCAGAATCCCGCCGCGCCGTCACGAAACAGGCTCGAGGGCTTCAGGGACGCCTTCGACGAGTTCGTCGAGCGAGGCAGCAGGCTCTCCAGGAAGGCGGCCCGCGACAAGCGAAGGCTCCCGCCCGCGCTGCTCTCCTACGGGTTCGGCTTCGGCGGCCCACTCGCGCTCCTCCTCGGAGGTGGCGGTGCCGGGGTGCGCGACCTTCTGTATTCCTCGAGATCCTTCGCGAGCTGCGCACTCTCGGCGATGACATCCGCGACCGACGTGCCTCACCTGCGCCAGGCTGACGGTGGTCGTGCAGATCCGCAGAAGCACTACGGCAGGCGCGGCGACCAGGCGGCCGACGCCGCGCCGGCGCCGACGAGCAGCACGGCCGCGCCGAGGAGGAACGCGTACGTCACCTCGGTCTTGCCCGACCTGCGGCCGAGCTTCGAGCCGAGCTTCTCGTACGCGGCCTCGACCGAGCCGGCCGAGCGCGCGAGGTAGAACTCGCCGCCCGTGATGCGCGCGATCTGGCGCAGCGTCGCCGGGTCTGGGGAGCGTCCGAAGCCGAAGCCGCCTCCACCGCTGGGGAAACCGCCGCCTCCCCCACCGCCGCCGCGCGTGCCGAGCGAGATCGTGTAGACGGGGATGCCGGCGGCCTTCGCGCGCCGCGCGCCGTCGAGCGGCTGGATGATCCCGCGGTTCTGCCGGCCGTCGGAGAGGAACACGACGGCGACGAGCCCGCGCGTGCGCGGCACGACCGCGGCCGTGCGCGCGGACGAGAGCGTGCGCGAGTCGTCGATCACCGCGTCGCGCCCGAGCTGCACCGCCCGGTCGAGCGCGTCGCCGATGGCCGTTCCGCCGAAGCCGCTATAGCTCCCGATCTGGTCGATCCCCTCGCGGACGAGGTCGTGGTCGAGCGTCGGCGGCGCCGCCACCTGCACGTCGCCCGAGAAGACGATCAGCGCCACCCGCAGGCGCTTCGGCACGCGGTCGAGAAAGGACTTGGCCGCGCGCTCGGCCGCGATCAGGCGCGACGGCTTCACGTCGACCGACTGCATCGAGCGGGACGCGTCGATCGCGAGGATCACCGTCGCGCGCTCGTCGACGACGCGCGTCGTCGCGTGCGGCCGCGCGACGGCGACGCACAGGGCGGCGAGCGCGAGCACGAGCAGCGTCACCGGGAGCCAGCGACGCCACCGGCGCTCCGCGGAGCTGACGGAGGCGAGCACCTCGAGGTTCGTGAACGTCACCGGGTAGGGCGTCGGCCGGCGCTGCAGCCAGAGGTACGCGGCGAGCGCGAGCACGGGCACGACGAGCGTCAGCAGCAGGAGCGGGTGCCCGAAGCTCACAGCGGCCTCCGGAACCAGATCGTCGAGAGCCCGGCGCCCGCGAGGAGCAGCGCGGCCGAGCCGGCCGCGAACACATCCGTCATCTCGCGCGTGGTCGTCCGCTTGCCGAGCCGCGAGCTCAGGCGCTCGTACACCTCGCGCAGCCGCTCGTCGTCGCGGGCGGTGAAGAACCGCCCGCCCGTCGTGCGCGCGAGGGTCCGCAGCGTCTGCGGGCTCGGCGGCACCTGCGTCCGCTCCGTGAAGCCACCCGGCAGCTGCCGCTCGACGACGCCGCGCCGCGTGCCGACGAGGATCGTGTACACGGGCACGTGCAGGCGGCGGGCGCGCCTCGCCGCCGCGGGCGTCGCGATGTTGCCGCCCTGCTGCACGCCGTCCGAGATGAGCACGACCGCGGTCGGCGGGATGCGCCCGTCGCGCGAGCGTGCGCGACGACCCAGTTGCACCGACAGCGACACGGCGTCGCCGAGCGCCGTGCCGAGCCCGGGGCGCAGCGAGCGCAGTGCCTGCTCGACGAGGTCGCGGTCGGTCGTCGGCGGCAGCGCGGGCGAGGCGCGCGAGGCGAACGAGACGAGGGCGACGCGGAACTTGTCCGGCACCTTGTGCACGAACGCGCGCGCGGCCGAGCGCGCAGCGCCGAGCCGCGTCGGCCGCACGTCCTTCGCGGCCATCGAGCGCGAGACGTCGATCGCGAGCACGACCGTCGCCTCCTCGCGCTTCGTACTCACGCTCGCGTGCGGGCGCGCGGCGCCGACGAGGATCGCGGCGAGCGCGACGAGGAAGATCGCGAACGGGATGTGCCGGCGGCCTCCGGGCGAGCGCGGAAGCAGGTTCGGCAGCAGTGCCGGGTTCGCGAATTGCGCTACCCGTCCCTCGTTCCCACGCTCGCGCCGCAGGTAGACGGCCGCGATGATCGGCACCGCGCCGAGCGCGACGAGCACGAGTGGCCACTGGAAGCTCACGGCAGACACGGCCGCGGGAACGCACATGGCGGCACCTAGATACGAGAACAGGGCTCCCTAAGTTTTCCCTAAGAGGACTCCGGGCCGCCAGCGGGCGACGCCACCTATTCACATCCGGTTGCGGCCTATACAGTCGCTCTTGCTGTGTCCCTGCAGGAGCGGAGCGCCACGCAGCGCGTCCAGGAGGCGCGCGAGCGGTACGTCGCGCGCGGGATCTCGACCCCGCCGCTCGTCGTCGCGCGCGCCGAGGGTGCACGGATCTGGGACGTGGACGGGCGCGAGTACGTCGACTTCGCCGGCGGGCTCGGCTGCCAGAACCTCGGCCACGGGCCGCCCGCGGTCGTGCAGGCGATCCACGAGCAGGTCGACCGCTACCTGCACCAGTGCTTCATGGTCGGGATGTACGAGCCGTACATCGAGGTTTGCCGCCGGCTCGCCGAGCTCTCGCCCTGCCGTGGGAGCGATCAGAAATCCGTCCTGCTGAACTCGGGCGCCGAGGCGGTCGAGAACGCGGTGAAGATCGCGCGCGCCGCGACGGGCCGGCCCGCCGTCGTCGTCTTCGACAACGCGTTCCACGGGCGGACCCTCCTGACGATGACGATGACCTCGAAGGTCGTGCCGTACAAGCAGGGCTTCGGCCCGTTCGCGCCCGAGGTCTACCGGACGCCGGCGCCGTACCCGTTCCGCGGCGTGAGCGAGGAGGACGCGCTCGTCGCGCTGAAGCACCTCTTCAAGGGCGACGTCGACCCCACGACCGTCGCGTGCGCCGTGCTCGAGCCGGTACAGGGCGAGGGCGGGTTCGTCCCGATGACGCCCGACTTCCCGAAGCGGCTCCAGGAGCTGCTCGACGCGCACGGGATCCTCTACGTCGACGACGAGGTGCAGTCCGGCTGCGGGCGCACCGGCCCCGTGTGGGCGATCGAGCACTACCGTGAAACAGGAATGAGGCCGGACC
>JBKPLI010000213.1:0-5338 GCA_046731555.1 Actinomycetota bacterium
GTGCTGAGCCGCTCGTGCAGGCCGGTCGCCATGTCGAGGGCGAGGAACGCGAGGCCCGCGCCGGCGACCGCGAGCCGCGTCCGCCCCGAGCCGCCGCGCACCGCCGCGACGGTCAGCGCGATCGCCGCGACCGCCACGGCCGCGAACGAGATCGACGCGTCGAGGCCGGTGTCGGACGAGACGTCGAGGAGCCGATAACGGTCGCGGAGGGCGAGGTCGGCAGTCATGTCCGCCGCGATCACGACGCCCGCGCCGCCGAGCGCCCACGGCAGGACGCGCACCGTCAGCCGCCGTGCAGCTCGACGACGCGCAGGTCGGGCGGGCCGGACGCGGCCTCGACCTCGGGCTCGCCGGAGGCGGCGACCGCGGCGTCGAGCGCATCGAGGATCGCGACGACCGACGTCGCGTCACGGATCGCCGAGGTGGCGACCGCGGAGCGCGTGGCGGCGACGAACGACTCGGCGACGCTCACGAGCGGGTCGACCGCGCGGAGCTGGGGCACGAGCGCGTCGCCAGCCTCGAGGCCGACGCCGTCGGACGAGGCCGCATGGAGCGTGAGCTGCTGGTGGCCGGTCAGGTCGAGCGTGGCCGTCATCCGCGAGCCGACGACCGTGACCGTGTAGGCCGCGGCCGCCTCGAGCGCCGAGACGTGCAGGTGGCACGTGATGCCGGTCGCGAAACGGAGGTCGACGAACGCCAGATCGGCAGTGCCGCAGAAGTACGACTCGGCGCGCACGTCGGTGGCGATCGGCTCGTCGCGGAGCAGGTCGAGCACGAGCGCAACGAGGTCGCCGCCGAGATCGCGAACCGTGACCGCGCCGTCGCGGCCATCGCTGGTGCGCGAGCCGCGGACGTAGTAGACGTCGCCGAGCGCCCCGCTGTCGACGAGCGCCCGCAGGCGCGTGACGCCCGAACGCGCGAGCGACTCGTGGTACACGCGGACGCGCCGGTTGCGCCGGGCCGCGGCGGTCAGGAGCTCGTCGGCCTCCTTCGCCGTGCGAGCGAGCGGGCCACGGACGAGGATGTGCTTGTCCGCCTCGACCGCGCGCCGCGGCCAGTCGCCGCGCCGGCCGACGACGTCCTCGAAGACGATTGCGTCGAGCTCCTCGTCCTCGACGAGACGGGACGGGTCGTCCGTCCACTTCGCCGCCGCGTGCCACGTCGGCGCGGCGAGCTCGCGCGGCGCGGCGCCCTGCGCGCACAGCCAGCGGAGCCGGACGTCCGGCAGCCCGGCGAGCACCCGTGCGAGCTGCGGGTTGCCCGGCGCCACGACGACGCCGATGCAGAGCGGCGTCCTCACGCGTTCGCTCCTCCGCCGGCACGCTCACGGGAAGCGACGCAGACGGACACGCGGGAGACCCGCGCGTCCTGAGGCCGGCACCGCAAGCGGCGCCTCAACTCGCCCTCCGGAGCAGCACGGCCGCGAGGCCGACGAACGAGACGACGGTCGCGACCGCGAAGCCGAGCGAGACGCGCAGCAGCTCGTCGCCGGGCGCGACCACGTACAGGCCGAGGAACACGAGCGCCGAGGCGCACCAGACGACCGCCGTCGCGACGCCGCGGTCGAGCGCGAGCAGACCCTGCGACAGCGCCGCCGTCGCGAGGTAGCCCCCGACGCCGATGCCGAGCAGCGCGAGCGGGAGGCGCGCGACGGCGTACTCGTCGCCGTACACGATCCGCATCGCCTCGGGCCCGATGAGGGCGACGACTGCAGTGATGACCGCGGACGCACCGAGGAAGAGCAGCAGAGCGCGTCCGAGCGCGTTCCGCACGCGCGCCGGGTCCTGCGCCTGCAGCTTCGTCAGGTTCGGCAGCATCGAGGCCGCGAAGCCCTGGAAGACGAACACCGGGATGCGCACGATCATGGTCGCGGCGAAGACGAGGCCGGCGACGCGGTCCGCGTCGTGTCCGCCTCCGAGCACGACGAGCACCGGGCCGCCGTTCACGAGGATCTGATCGGCCGCGGCGATCGCGGCGGCCGGCGCGGCGAACGAGAGCGCGTGCCCGAAGTGGAAGTGCGTGCCCTCGCCGCGCCGAAGCAGGGGCCGCAGGTGGCGCCGCCCGGTCATGAGCGGCAGCGCGAACCCGCCGATCGCGGCTGCTGCGCATGCGGCAGCTGCGATGTCGCGCGACGCGATGAAGACGACCGGCGCGAGGACGGCGAGCCGGAGGAAGCCGTCGCCGAGCAGCGCCTGGCCGTAGCCGCCGAACCAGTGCACGCCCGCGCACGCGCCGCGCACGACGTACTGGATGCCGTAGAGGGCGATCCCGATCGCGAGCGCGAGCACGAAGGTCGAGTCGCCGAGGAACAGCCGGTCCCGCAGCGGCTCCCAGGCGACGACGGTGCCGACGGCGACCGCGGCCGTGACGGCGAGGTAGATCAGCGTGACCGAGCGGATGACGCTCCGGTTCTCCTCCCCGCGCGTGATCCGGTCAGCGACCGTCCGCATCGTCGTCTGCTCCAGCGGGCGGAACAGCACGACGACGCCGGTGAACATCACGGCCCAGAGGACCGCGACGAGCCCGTAGTCGGACGGGCCGAGCAGGCGCGCCGCCACGACGTGGAACGCGTAGGCGCACACGCCGGAGACCACCGTCGCGGACGACAGAAGCCACGCGCCCGCGAGCGCGAGGCCGGAGTCGCGCCGGCTCCCTGCGGGTGCAACGGAATGTGCGATAGCGGCGTCCGTGGCGGCCACGGATCAATCATGGGCGTGCGGACCTACGAAAGAGAATTCCCCGGACGGACGGGATTGGCGGTCGTCCGCCGCCCTCGCTGAGCCCCCCGAAGGGCTAGCTACTGCGCCCGGGGAGAGGTTTTCCACACTGGTCTGTTCTATGCGGAAGGCCGCTCGTAAGGTCACGGTCGGGAGCGGAATTGGTGCGCGAGGAGCAGACATGGTCGACACGATGATCAACGGAACGCTTGCAACGCCGACACGGCCGGCGCCGCTGCTGTTCGTCATTCCTGCGTACAACGAGGAGGCGAACATCGAGCGCCTGTTCGAGGATCTGGAGTCGCACACGGAGATCACCGGCGCCGCTGCGCGCATCGTGATCGTCGACGACGGCTCCGCCGACGCGACCCCGCGCCTCGTCGAGCAGTACGGCGGCGAGCTCCCGATCGAGCTGCTCCGCTTCGAGCAGAACCAGGGCCCGGGCGCGGCGTTCCGCGCCGGGTTCGAGAGCGTGCTCGCCGACGCACCGGCCGACGCGCTCGTCGTGACGATGGAGGCGGACACCACCGGCGACCTCGACGCGCTGCCGCGCATGCTCGCGCGCGCGTCCTCCGACGCCGACGTCGTGCTCGCCGACTGGCGGATGCAGAACGTCGCCGCGCACAGGAAGCTTCTCTCCGCTGCGGCCGGCTACGTCGTCCGCAAGATGCTGGGTCTCGACGCGAAGACCGTCTCGTCGTTCTTCCGCGTCTACCGCGCGTCCGTGCTCCAGGGAGCCTTCGTCCGCTACGGCGACGACCTCATCCGCGAGCCCGGGTTCGCCTGCAAGGCCGAGATCCTCGCCAACCTCGCCTCGATGCGCGTGCGCATCGTGGAGGAGCCGGTCAACCTCGACTGGAGCCGTCGCGAGGGCGAGAGCAAGATGCCGGTCCTGCGCACGATGCTGGCCTACTGGCGGATGCTCTTCCGCCAGCGGACCGCGGCGCAGGAGCCCGCGGGGCTGTGAACCGCCCGACCGTCGCGATCGTCGGCGGAGGCATCCTCGGGATGTCCGCCGCCTACCGCCTCGCGCAGGCGGGCGTCGCCGTGTCCCTCTTCGAGCGCTCGAACGACCTCGGCGGGCTCGTCGGCTCGTTCGACCTCGACGGGCACAAGGTCGACCGCTTCTACCACGTCGTCCTGCCGACCGACCACCGCGTGAAGGGCCTCGCCGACGAGCTCGGGCTCGGCGACCGCTGGCGCTTCCGCCCGACGAAGGTCGGCTTCTACGACGACGGGCGCCTGTTCTCGATGACGTCGCCGAAGGAGGCGCTCACCTTCCCGCTTCTCCGATTCCACGAGCGGCTGCGCCTCGGCACGTTCGTCGCGCGCTGCCAGCTCACGAAGGACCACAAGGAGCTCGACGACACGCCGCTCCTCGAGTGGCTCGAGCGCACCTGCGGCAAGCGCGTGACCGAGAAGCTGTGGAAGCCGCTCCTCGACTCGAAGTTCGACGGAGACTACGACGACCTGCCCGCGACCTGGATGTGGGCGCGCACCCGCCGCATGGGCGGCACGCGCGACAAGCAGGGCCGTGAGGAGCTCGGCTGGCTCGAGGGCGGCTACCAGACGCTGATCGACGCGCTCGAGCAGCGGATCGTCGCGCTGGGCGGCGAGGTCCGCGCCGGCACGGCCGTCGAGCAGATCGCCGGCGACCGGCACGGCGCCACCGGCCTCGTCGTGGACGGGCGCTACCGCCCCTTCGACTTCGTCCTCTGCACGCTCGCGCCGCCGATGGCGCGGAGCCTGCTCGCTCCCGCGCTCCTCGAGCGCGCGCCGGAGGATCACTGCCGCTACCTCGGCGTGATCAGCCTGCTGCTGCGCACGAAGCGGAGCGTCAGCCCCTACTACCACCTCAACATCACGGACCGGCGGATCAAGCTGACGACCGTGGTCGAGACGACGCACGTCGTCGACCCGGTCTACGTCGGCGGCCACCTCGTCTACGTCTCGAGGTACGTCGAGCCGGGTCACCCGGACCACGACCGCCCCGTCGACGAGATCGAGCGCGAGTACGTCGGCTACGTGAAGACGATCTTCCCCGACCTCCGCGACGACGAGATCCTCGCGAAGGTCGTCCAGAAGGCACGGGTCACCGAGCCCGTGCACCTCGTCGGCGGCGCGAGCCGGATCCCGGAGCTCTTCCCGGTGCCCGGCCTCGCGATGGCGTCGACGGCGCACGTCTACCCGGAGATCGTGAGCGGCCAAGCGGTGACGGGGGTCACCGAGCGCGTCGTGCCGGGGATCCTCGAGCGGCTCCCGGCCGCGCAGGAGGCGGCCGCGTGAACGGCAGTGCCACACCATTCAGAGACGGGGGCAACATGCGGCCCGCGTGCAACGACGCGAGAAGGAGGGTCTCGTGAAGAAGGTCGGCGTCACGGGCGCCGCAGGTTTCGTTGGCTCGCACCTGTGCGAACGCCTGCTGGCGGACGGATACGAGGTCGTCGGAGTCGACGACCTCTCGTACGGCTCGTTGTCCAATCTCGAGCCGTGCCTGCGGCATCCGGAGTTCAAGTTCGAGGTCCTCGACTGCACGCAGCGGCGGCCGCTGCGCGCCGCGTTCGACGGCTGCGACGCGATCATGCACCTCGCGGCCAAGAAGATCCCGCGCTACGGCGGGA
>JBKPLI010000214.1:0-9719 GCA_046731555.1 Actinomycetota bacterium
ATCTGGTTCGTCGGCATCGGCGGCGCCGGGTTGTCGGCATACGCGCAGCTCGCGCGCGCGTGGGGCGCGGACGTCGGCGGCTGGGACCGGGTCGAGACGCCGTACCTCGAGCAGCTGCGCGACGCGCGCGTCGAGGTTGTGCCGGAGCCGGTTGTGCCGGAGGGGTGGGAGGTCGTCGTCTCGTCCGCGTTCCGCGGCGTCGCGGGGCGCTCGCGGGCGGAGTTCCTGGCCGAGCTCGTGGGGCTGCGCCGCGCGATCGTCGTCGGCGGCGCGCACGGCAAGGGCACGACCGCCGCGATGATCGCATTCGTCCTGCGGGAGACGGGGCGCGACCCCGCGTGGCTCGTCGGCGCGCCCGTGCCGCAGCTCGGCGCGAACGCCGGCTTCGGCTCCGGGTGGCTCGTGGTCGAGGGCGACGAGTCGGATCGCACGCTCTTCGGCCTGCCCGCGGAGATCGCGGTCGTCACGAACGTCGAGCTCGACCACCACACCGAGTTCGCGTCGCTCGCGGAGCTCGAGGCGGCGTTCGCGGAGTGGACCGCGCGGGCGGCGCACGTGGTGCGCGACGCGCCTCCGTGGGACGGACAGCTCGCGCTGCCCGGCGAGCACAATCGCCTGAACGCCGGCGCCGCCCTCGCGGCGCTCGAGCTCGCCGGCGTGCCTCGCGAGGAGGCTGCGCCGGTGCTCGCCCGCTTCACCGGCACCGGCCGCCGGTTCGAGGTGCGCGAGCTCGGCGACGTGACCCTCGTCGACGACTACGGCCACCACCCCTCCGAGATCGCCGCGACGATCGACGCGGTACGCGAGCGGTATCCCGGACGGCGCGTGCGCGTGCTGTTCCAGCCGCACCTCTACTCGCGCACGCGGCACCTCGCGCGCGAGCTCGGAGTCGCGCTCGCGGCCGCGGACGACGTCGTGGTCACGGACGTGTACCCCGCGCGCGAGGAGCCGATCGACGGCGTGACGGGCAAGCTCGTCGTCGACGCGGTCTCGGACGCGGGCCGGCTCGCGGCGTGGATGCCGTCCGTGGCGCAGGCGTCCGCGTTCCTCGCGCGGCGCGCACGGCCCGGCGACGTGCTGCTCACGATCGGCGCGGGCGACGTCGACCGGGCGCCCGCCATCGTCGCCGCGGAGCTCGGCCGGTGATCGCCGTCGAGGAGTACGTCGCGCTCTCGCGCTTCACGACGCTCGGGACGGGCGGGCCGGCGCGGTGGTTCGCGCGGCCGGAGACCGTCGACGACCTGCAGGAGGCGCTGGCGTGGGCACACGGACGCGGGGCGGCCGTGCACGTCGTCGGGCTCGGGTCGAACCTGCTCGTGCACGACGACGGCGTCGACGCGCTCGTGCTCAAGCTCGCGGGCGAGCTCGCGCAGGCGCGCGTCGAGGGCGAGACGCTCGTCGCGGGCGGAGGCGCGCCGAACGCCGTCTCGCTGCACCGCGCGCGTGCAGCCGGCCTCGGCGGCTTCGAGTTCGCGTCGGCGATCCCCGGCACGGCCGGCGGCGGCCTGCGCATGAACGCGGGCGCCTACGGCAGCGACTGGCGCGCGATCCTCGAACGCGCGACGGTCGTCGACCACGCGGGCGCGCATTCCGTCACGGCCGACGAGCTCGACCTCGCGTACCGGCACTCGAACCTCGGCCCGGGGCAGGTCGTCGCCGAGGTGCGCTTCCGGCTCACGCCGCGGCCGCCCGACGAGATCAAGGCGCACGTCGCCGAGCTGCTCGCGGAGCGCAAGTCGACGCAGCCGACGAACAAGCGCACCTTCGGCAGCGTCTTCAAGAACCCGTCGCCGGAACGCGGCGCGGGGCGGCTCATGGAGGAGTGCGGCCTGAAGGGCCATCGCATCGGTGGTGCGATCGTCTCCCCGAGGCACGCGAACTTCATCGAAAACGCGGGCGGCGCGACCTCGGCCGACGCGATCGCGCTCATGGCGGAGGCGCGCCGCCGTGTGAAGGAGCGCTTCGGCGTCGTGCTCGAGCACGAGGTGCAGTTCCTCGGGCCGCTCGAGCTGCCGCCCGTATAGCCTCGCGCTGGGATGAGAAAGGCCCGTTGGCTGCGTCGCGGCGGCGCGCAGGACGGCGACGACCCGCTCGTGTTCGCGGGCTCGGCGAGCGTCCGGCTCACGCGCCGCATCTGCGAGCACCTCGGCGCGCCCCTCGGCCGCGGCGAGCTGCTCCGGTTCTCGGAGGGAACGCTCTTCCCGCGCGTGCTCGAGAACGTGCGCGGCCGCAACGTGTACATCGTCCAGTCGACAGCGTTCCCGGCGAACGACACCTTCATGGAGCTGCTCTTCTGGCTCGACGCGTTCACGCGCGCGAGCGCCGCGTCGGTGACTGCCGTGATCCCGTACTTCGCGTATGCGAAGGGCGACAAGAAGGACGAGCCGCGCGTCTCGATCCGCGCGCGCGTGTGCGCCGACGCGATCGAGATCGCCGGCGCCGACCGCGTCGTCGCGATGGACCTCCACGCGCCGCAGATCCAGGGCTTCTTCCACGTCCCGGTCGACGACCTCTACGCAATGTCGTACCTCTGCGACGCGGTGCGCGGATACGGGTTGAGCGACCCGGTCGTCGTCTCGCCCGACGCGGGCTTCGCGAAGAAGGCGCGCCAGTTCGCGTCGCGGATGGGCTCCCCGCTCGCCATCGCCGACAAGATGCGAACCGGCCACGACGAGCGCGCCGACGTGACGGAGGTGATGGGCGACGTCGCCGGCCGCGACGCGATCCTCGTCGACGACTTCACCGTCAGCGCCGGGACGCTCGTCGAGGCCGCCTCCGAGCTGACGGCGCGCGGGGCGCGGCGGGTCGTGGCCGCCGTCACGCATGCCGTGCTCGCGCCGGGCGCGCTGGCGGCGATTCGGGCGAGCCCGATCGAGCGGCTGTTCGTCACCGACACGATCGAGACCTCGCCCGAGACCTATGACGAGTCGGTCGAGGTCGTCTCGGTGGCGCCGCTCTTCGCCGAGGTGATCAAACGGATCCACCACCGCGAGAGCATCTCGAGCCTCTTCGACGAGTAGCGCCGCCGCAGGGAACGGCCGACCGGCGGCGAAACCGGCCGCGTGGCGGCCCCAAGACGACCGACCGCGCGCGCGGCCGCCCTGCCCGCGCGCCGAGGCTTCGCGGACCTCGGACGGCTCGCGCCGTCGGGCGGCTCGATCGCCCTCGGCCTCGCCCTGCTCGCCCTTGGCGTCGGCGGCTACTTCGCGGCACGCGAGTCGTCCGTCTTCGCGGTGCAGCGGATCGACGTCACGGGAGGGACGCCGCGCGCCCGCGCCGCCGTGCGCGCCGCACTTGCGCCCGAGGTCGGGCGCAGCCTGCTGCGCGTCGACGCCGCGCTGATCCAGCGCCGGCTTGCGCCCGTGCCCGACGTCCGGTCGGCCACGTTCGACCGCGATTTCCCGCACACGCTCCGGATCGTCGTCGCGCCCGAGCGGCCGGTCCTGCTGCTCCGACGCGGGCGCGACGGCTGGGTCGTGTCGGCGCGCGGACGCGTCCTCCGCCAGGTGCGCAACACGCGCCTCAGCCGGCTGCCGCGCACCTGGGTGCCGCCCGACGCCACGATCGCCGTCGGGTCGATCCTCGCGCGAGAGAACGGTGCCGCCGCCGCGGCGTCGCTCGCACCGGCCGCGGCCGAGCGGTTCCCCGGCCGGATCCGGTTCGTGAAGGCGGGCGAGAAGGAGCTGACCTTCGTGCTCGGGTCGCACTCGGAGGTGCGCCTCGGCGACGTCGGCGACCTGCGGCTGAAGCTCGCGGTCGCCCGGCGGATCTTCGCGACGATCACGGGGTCGACACCTATGTACATAGATGTAAGCGTCCCCGAGCGGCCGGTCGTCGGCTCGCTCGATCCTCAAGTCGAAGGTTGAGGTCGAGGGTTATGGCAGTCGAGACTCGCGTTTTCCGAATTGACAAGCGGAGAAGTGCTACCTACTCTGGCGTCGGAAGGAGGCGCTCGGCAACCCCACTCTGCACTACAGCTTGAGGTCGAGCCACATCGAGATGAGAGATCGCTCCGGCAACTATCTCGCCGTCATCAAGGTCGTCGGCGTCGGCGGCGGAGGAACGAACGCCGTCAACCGCATGGTCGACGCGGGTCTCACGGGCGTCGAGTTCGTGGCGGTGAACACCGACGCGCAGGCGCTGCTGATGTGCGACGCCGACGTGAAGATCCACATCGGCGCGAAGGCAACGCGCGGTCTCGGCGCGGGCGCGGACCCGACCGTCGGCCACGCCGCCGCGCTCGAGAGCCGCGACGAGCTGAAGGAGGCGCTGAAGGGCGCCGACATGGTCTTCGTCACCGCCGGCGAAGGCGGCGGCACCGGAACGGGCGGCGCGCCGATCCTCGCGGAGCTCGCGCGCGAGCTCGAGGCGCTCACGGTCGGCGTCGTCACGCGCCCGTTCAGCTTCGAGGGCCGCCGGCGCGCTCAGCAGGCCGAGCAGGGCATCAACGAGCTCGCCGACAAGGTCGACACGCTGATCGTGATCGAGAACGACCGGCTGCTGCAGGTGGTGGAGAAGCGCACGCCGCTCTCCGATGCCTTCAAGATGGCCGACGACATCCTGCGCCAGGGCGTCCAGGGCATCACCGACCTGATCACGGTGCCGGGGATCGTCAACCTCGACTTCGCGGACGTCCGCACGATCATGCGCGACGCCGGCTCGGCGCTCATGGGCATCGGCGTCGGCTCGGGAGAGAACCGCGCGAGCGAGGCCGCCCGTACGGCCGTCAGCTCGCCGCTCCTCGAGTCCTCGATCGAGGGGGCAACGGGGATCCTCCTCAACATCACCGGCCCGCCGGACCTCGGCCTCTTCGAGGTGAACGAGGCCGCGGAGGTCGTCACGGGCGCCGCCGACCAGAACGCCAACGTGATCTTCGGCGCCGTCATCGACGAGTCGGCGAAGGACGAGGTGCGCGTCACCGTCATCGCGACGGGTTTCGGGGCTCAGCGGCGCCGGCGGGCGCGGGGCGCCGTCGAGGCGACCCCCCTGACGGGGGCCCGCTCGGCGACCGAGTTCGACGTGTCGCCCGACTCGCTCGACGTGCCGTCCTTCCTCCGCGAGGAGTGATCCGGTCTCGAGAAAGGTGAAGCCCCGGCGGGGAGGCCGGGGCTTCGGACCGGGTCGTGTGGGACTGCTTCGAAGGTCAGTCCCGAGAGGGCACTACCTCTCTAACCCGCGTCCGGCGATCCGAAACATCGCCGGCGAAACTCGCTCGCGGCAGACCTCGGGGCGGCGCCGCTGGGGCGGTCGTTAGCATCGCGCCGGTGCAGACGACCCTCCGGCGCACGCCTCTCTTCCAGCAGCACGTCGACGCGGGGGCGAGGCTCGTCCCGTTCGCCGGCTGGGAGATGCCCGTCCAGTACGAGGGCGTGATCGCCGAGCACAAGTCGGTCCGGACGGACGCCGGGGTGTTCGACGTGTCGCACATGGGCGAGCTCGAGGTCGAGGGGCCGCGCGCACCGGACTACCTGCAGTCGATGCTGTCGAACGACGTCGCGAAGCTCGAGCCGGGGGACGCCCAGTACACGCTCCTGACGAACGAGACCGGCGGGATCGTCGACGACCTCATCGTCTACCGGCTCGACCAGCACCGGTACCTGCTCGTCGTCAACGCGGGGAACCGCGAGGCCGCGTTCGACTGGCTGAAGGACCACGAGGTGCGCGGGTCCGACGTGCGCGACGTGTCCGACGACTACGCGCTGCTCGCCGTCCAGGGGCCGCGCGCGCTCGAGCGGCTCGGGTTGCCGAAGGCGAAGGCGTTCACGTGGTCGATGGGCGAGCTCGACGGGGTCGAGGTGATGGTCAACCGCACCGGCTACACCGGCGAGGAGGGCGTCGAGCTCGGCTGCATGGCCGATGACGCGCCGCAGCTGTGGGACGCGGTGCTCGCTCGCGGCGTCACGCCGTGCGGGCTCGGCGCGCGCGACACGCTGCGGCTCGAGGTCTGCTACCCGCTCCACGGCAACGACATCGGCCCGCAGTGGGACGCGATCTCCTCGGGCCTGGGCTGGGTGTGCGCGCTCGACACGGGCTTCACCGGCGCGGACGTCCTGCGCGAGGTCAAGGAGCACGGGCCCGAGCGCAAGCTCGTCGCGTTCCGCATGACCGAGAAGGCGATCCCGCGACAGGGGATGCGAATCGAGGGCGGCGGCGAGGTGACCTCCGGCTCGCTGTCTCCGATGCTCGACGTCGGCATCGGGCTCGGTTACGTCCCGGCCGCGTCGAGCGCGACGGGCACCGAGCTCGAGATCGACGTGCGCGGAAAGTCGCGGCGCGCCGAGGTCGTGCAGAAACCGATCTACAAGCGAGAGGAGTAGCGAGTGGCCGCCCCGGAGTCGTACCCCGACGACCTGCTGTATCACGCCGAGCACGACTGGGCGCGCATCGACGGCGACGAGGCCGTGCTCGGGATCACGTGGTTCGCGGCCGACGCGCTCGGCGAGCTCGTGCACTTCGAGCCGCCCGACGAGGGCTCGACCGTCGCGAAGGACCAGAGCTACGGCGAGGTCGAGTCGGTGAAGGCCGTCTCGGACCTCATCTCGCCGCTGTCCGGCGAGGTGCTCGCGGTGAACGCGAAGGTGGTCGACGCGCCCGAGACCGTGAACGAGGACCCCTACGGCGACGGCTGGCTCATCCGTATCCGGCTCGGCAACCCGTCCGAGCGCGACCAGCTCCTCGACGCTGCCGGGTACAAGCGCGTGCTCGAGGAGCAGTGAGCTACACCTCGCTCACCGACGCGGACCGCGAGGCGATGCTCGCGGCGATCGGGGTCTCGTCGGTCGACGAGCTGTTCCGCGACATCCCGGACGGCGTGCACTTCCGCGGCGACCTCGACGTGCCGCCGGCGCTGGCCGAGGCCGAGCTCACGCGCCACCTGGAGGAGCTCGCGGCGAAGAACGTCCTCGACGACGTCTCGTTCCTCGGCGCCGGCATCTACGACCACTACGTGCCCGCGGTCGTCGACGCGGTGCTGCAGCGCGGCGAGTTCCTGACCGCGTACACGCCGTACCAGCCCGAGATGAGCCAGGGCGTGCTGCAGGCGATCTTCGAGTACCAGACCGCGATCTGCGAGCTGACCGGGATGGACGTCTCGAACGCGTCGGGCTACGACGGGACCACGGTCGCCGCCGACGCGTGCTTCGTCGCGAAGAACGCCACGGGTAGGTCGAAGGTCGTCGTCACCGAGGCGACGAACCCGCAGGTGCGGCAGGTCGTCAAGACGTACGCGCCCGGGTTCGGCCTCGAGATCGTCGAGGTCCCGCACGAGGGCGGCACGACCGACCCCGAGCGCCTGCGCGAAGCGGCGCAGGACGCCGCGGCCGTGATCTTCCAGCAGCCGAACTTCTTCGGCTGCCTCGAGCCGGCACCGGACCTCGCGACCGCCGCGAACGACGCCGGCGCGATGCCGATCGCACACGTCGACCTAGTGTCGCTCGGCGTGCTCGAGGCGCCGGGCAACTACGGCTGCGCGATGGCGATCGGCGAAGGGCAGTCCGCAGGGAACTCTATGAGCTACGGCGGGCCGCACTACGGGTTCCTCGCTGCGCGCCAGGACTACATTCGCCGGCTGCCGGGACGGATCGTCGGCGAGACGGTAGACGCCGCGGGCGAGCGCGGCTATGTGCTGACCCTGCAGACGCGCGAGCAGCACATCAGGCGCGAGAAGGCGACGTCGAACATCACCACGAACCAGACCCTCCTCGCTCTGGCGGGGCTGGTGCACCTGAGCCTGCTTGGGCCGCAGGGACTGCGCGAGACGGGGGAGACCTGCATGGCGCTCGCGCAGTACGCGAAGGAGCGCCTGGAGGAGCGCGGGCTGGAGCTCGTGTTTGCCGACAAGACAACGTTCAAGGAGTTTGCGGTCCGCACCGGACGGAGCGCGACCGACGCGATCGCCGCGGCGCGCAAACGTGGCGTCAACCCCGGCTACCCGCTCGGGCGCGACTACGCGGGCATGGACGACGCGTTGCTCGTCGCGGTCACCGAGCGCCGCACGGTCGACGAGATCGACCGGCTCGCCGAGGCGCTCGCGCCATGAGCACGAAGCTCATCTTCGAGCGCTCGCAGCGCGGGCGGCGCGGCGTCGAGGTGCCGCGCACGAGCCTCCCGGTGCCCGAGCTTCCCGACGAGCTCGCGCGCAAGGAGCCGCCGCGGCTCCCCGAGGTCGCAGAGCCGGAGGTGCTGCGGCACTTCACCGAGCTCTCGAACCGCAACTTCGGCGTCGACACCGGTTTCTACCCGCTCGGCTCCTGCACGATGAAGTACAACCCGCGCGTCAACGAGCGGCTCGCGAACCTGCCGGGGTTCCGCGACCTGCACCCGCTCGTCGGTGAGGACGCGGCGCAGGGCGCGCTCGAGCTCGAGTGGGCGCTACAGGAGATCCTGCGCGAGATCACCGGCCTCGACGCGGTCAGCCTCCAGCCCGCCGCAGGCTCGCAGGGCGAGCTCACGGGCCTGATGCTCTTCCGCGCGTACTTCGCGTCGCGCGGCGAGGACGCGCAGCGCCGGAAGATCGTCATCCCCGACACGGCGCACGGCACGAACCCGGCGAGCGTGACGATGGCCGGCTACGAGGTCACGCCGGTGAAGACCGACGCGCGCGGGAACATCGACGTCGAGGACCTGCGCGGCAAGGTCGACGAGCACACGGCGGGCCTGATGCTCACGAACCCGTCGACGCTCGGGCTCTTCGACGAGAACATCGAGGAGATCCGCGACATCTTCCACGGCGCCGGCGCGCTCATGTATTACGACGGCGCGAACCTCAACGCGGTCTGCGGCATCTCGCGTCCCGGCGACATGGGCTTCGACGTCGTGCACATCAACCTGCACAAGACGTTCTCGCAGCCGCACGGCGGCGGCGGGCCGGGCGGCGGGCCGATCGTGGTGCGCGACGTGCTCGAGCCGTTCCTGCCCGTGCCGGTCGTCGTGAAGACGGGCGACGGCTTCGCGCTCGACTACGACCGGCCGCAGTCGATCGGCCGCGTGCGCGCGTTCACCGGGCCGTTCGGCGTGTTCGTCCGCTCGTACGCGTTCATGCGCGCGTGGGGGCCGCGGCTGCGCGAGATGAGCGAGGTCGCGGTGCTGAACGCGAACTACCTCCTCGCCCGGCTGAAGGAGGCGTACGACCTCCCGTTCGACCGGCTGTGCATGCACGAGTTCGTGCTGTCGGCGCGCAACCTGAAGCGCGACCACGGGATCACGGCGCTCGACGTCGCGAAGCGGCTGATGGACTTCCAGTTCCACCCGCCGACGATCTACTTCCCGCTCGTCGTGCCCGAGGCGCTGATGATCGAGCCGACCGAGACCGAGGCGAAGGAGACACTCGACGCGTTCTGCGAGGCGATGCTCACGATCGCGCGCGAGGCGGCCGAGGAGCCCGAGACGGTGAAGGGTGCGCCGTACGGCCGCCCCGTGCGCCGCCTCGACGAGGTGCGTGCCGCGAAGAACCCGATCGTGCGCTACGGCTTCGAGGAGCACCACGCGCCGGAGGGCGCCGGCGAGCGCCAGCTCGAGGCCCAGAAGGGCGCCTGAGGACCAGACGAGGCGGCCCCGCCGCAGAGGGCCGCCCCGGTGAAAGCAGAGGCCCCGCCGCATCGGGCCCCCGCCTCTTCGCTTCGAGCGAAGGCCCCGCCGCATCGGGCCCCGCGCTCGCGCTTGCTGGTCTGAGGCACTCTGGCCGAGGGAGGCCGGTTGACTCCTCCCCCAGCGGGTGGTTG
>JBKPLI010000215.1:0-6714 GCA_046731555.1 Actinomycetota bacterium
TGCGCACCTCGTTCTCGACGTCGCGCGCGAGCGTCGTCCGCCCGTCCGCCATCGTGAGCAGCACTCCCGCGATCGTCAGCTTCGGGTTCAGCCGGCGCCGCACGAGCTCGATCGACTGCACGAGCTGCGCGAGCCCCTCGAGCGCGTAGTACTCGGCCTGCACCGGCACGACCACGCGGTCGGCGGCCGCGAGCGCGTTCACGGTCAGCGGGCCGAGCGACGGCGGGCAATCGAGCAGCACGAAGTCGAACCCCTCGACGTGCGCGAGCGAGCTCGCGAGGTACCGGTCACCGTCGTCGCGCCGCGAGAGCTCGACCGCCGCGCCGGCGAGCTCGGGCCGCGACGGCACGAGGAACAGGTTCGGGAACGCGGTCGGCTTCGCGAGCTCGGCGACCGGCGCGCCGTCGAGCAGGTCGTAGCTCGACGTCCCGTTCGCGCGCATCCCGAGCCCGGATGTCGCATTCGCCTGCGGGTCGAGGTCCACGACGAGCGCCCGCTCGCCCGCCTCGGCGAGGCACGCGGCGACGTTGATCGCCGTGGTCGTCTTCCCGACGCCGCCCTTCTGGTTCGCGAACGCGTAGACCTTCCCCACGCGGGCATTCTCGCTACGCAAGCGGACGCTTCCGCGCGACGCCGGTCCGGCGCGGGAAACCGGCCGGCGTCGGCCCGGTCTTACGCAGCACGAGGAACCCGTCGGGCGCGTCGTCGAGTTCCGCGGACAGGTGCTCGGCAACCCGCGCGACGCGGTCGCGCTCTGCGGTCGGGCCGACCCACAGCACGACGGCGCCGCCGGGGCGGACGAGCGGGAGACACCACTCCGCAGCCGTCGGCGGGTGCGCGAGCGCCTTCGCGACGGCGACGCCCGCCCAGTCCGTGTCCTGTTCCTCGGCCCGGCCCCAGACGACCCGAGCGTTCGGCGGCGCCCACCGCTCGAGGAAGTCGCACTTGCGCCGTTCGGCCTCGAGGAGGACGACCTCGCGGACGGGCAGGGACGCGGCGAGGGGGATGCCGGGCGCGCCGCCGCCCGACCCGACGTCCACGATCGGCCCTTCCTCGCGCGACACGAGCTCGAGCCCGCGCAGCGAGTCCTCCAGCAGGACGCGCCGCGCCTCCTCGACGTCGCGGATCGCCGTCAGCCCGCGAGCGGCAACGAGGGCCGCCAGCCAGTCGTCAAGCGGGAAGGACGACGACGAACCGATTCGGCTCGGTCCCCTCGCTCGTCGTCTCGACGCCCGGATAGTCCTTCAGCCGCTCGTGGACGAGCTTCCGCTCGACAGACGTCATCGGGTCGAGCTCGACGCGGCTGCCGGACGCGACCGCGCGCTCGGCGCTCCGCACCGCGAGCGCGTCGACCGTCTCCTTGCGGCGGGCGCGGTAGCCGGCGGCGTCGATGACGACCGGCTTGCGGTCCTCGTCGCCGCCGCGGGCAAGGATCGCGTTCGCGAGGTACTGCAGCGCGTCGATCGTCTGCCCGTGCTTGCCGATCAGGAGCCCGAGCTCGCCGCCGGTGCACGTGGCGGTGATCGCCTCGTCGGTCTCCTCCACGTCGACGCGGCAGCGGAGGCCCATCGCCACGGTCACGCGCGTGACGAGCGCGCGGATCCGCGCCTCGGCGTCCGTTGCGTCCTCCGGCGGCTCGTCCTCCGTCACCGCCGACTCGTCCACGCTCGCGATCACGCGCGCGGGCGTGTACCCGACGCCGAGGAGGCCGCGCTCGCCCTCGGAGACCACCTGGAAGCGGACGCTCCCCTTGTCGATCCCGGGCGCGAGGCGCTCGAGCTCGCGCAGCGCCTTCCACTTCGCCTCGCCGACCGTCTCGCCGGTCGCCTCGACGGTGAGCTCGCTCACCGGCGCGCGCCGCCCTTCTTGCGCTTCACCCGCTTCGGCTGCTGCGAGGTGGGAGCCGGCTTCGGCTTCGCGGGCTCCGGCTTCACCTCGTCGCCGTCGTCCTTCGGCGGCGTGCGCGAGGTGCGCTTGAACGGCGAGGGCGCGGGCGTCTTCGGGACGAGCCGGCGCGTGATCAGGCCCTGCCCGACCGTCCACAGGTTCGTCGTGACCCAGTAGATGACGAGGCCCGCCGGGAACCGCGCGACGACGGTGATGAAGACGAGCGGGACGATCATCATGATCGTCCGCTGCACCTTGTCCATCGTCGCGGACATGAAGTACGTCGAGAGCACCTGGCTCGTCGCGTAGATCGCGAGCAGCAGGTAGCCCGACCAGTGCGAGTTCGCCGGGTTCGCGATGTTCGGGACGATGTGCAGCCAGCCGAGCTCGTCCGGCGCCGCATCCACATGCTCCGTGAAGTTCTTGAGGACGAAGTAGAGCGCGAAGAAGACCGGGATCTGCGCGAGGAGCGGCAGGCACGACGCAGCCGGGTTGATGTTGTTCTCCTTGTAGAACTTCATCAACTCCTCGTTCATCCGCGTCCGGTCGCCCTTGTACTTGCGCTGGATCTCCTTCATCTCCGGCGCGTGCTTCTGGAGCGACTGCATGGAGTGGATCTGCCGCACGGTCAGCGGCACGAGTGCGACGCGGACGAGGATCGTCAGCGCCACGATCGACCACGCCCACGAGAGCCCGGCGCTGTCGTGGAAGAACGTGAGGATCGAACGCATCACGTCCTCGATCGGCGTGAGGATCGAGAGCACGATCACGGCGATCACGGGTAGTCCACTCCCCCGCTCGACCACGGATGGCAGCGCGCCAGGCGCCACGCCGCCTTGGCCGAGCCCTTGATCGGGCCGTGCTTCCGCAGCGCGTCGATCGCGTACTGCGAGCAGCTCGGGTGGTACTTGCAGGTGCCCGGCGCCACGACCAGGCCGAGCGTCCAGCGGTAGAGGTAGACGAGCGCGATGAGCGGCGCCGCGAGCGCCGTCCGGGCGGTCACGCGGCGGCCTTCCCGAGCACCTCGTCCACGCGCTCGACGAGCCACGCGTGCCCACGCGTCTCGGCCGCCTCCGGCAGGCCGGGCCGCACGACGAGCACGTAGTCGTTCCGACGAGCGATCGCGTCGGCCTCGAGCTTCGCGTGCCAGATCTCGCGCAACTGCCGCTTGATCCGGTTGCGCACGACGGCGTTGCCGGCGGCGCGCGGCACAGCGAGGCCGAGGCGCGGCTCGCCGGGATCCTCGTCCCGTCCGAACCAGTAGAGGGTCAGGAAGCGGGTCGACACCGAGCGGCCGTGGCGGTAGACGGCGTCGAAGTCGCGGGAGCGCGAAAGGCGGTTGCGCCGCTGCACCGCTCAGGCCGAGAGGTGCTTGCGCCCCTTCGCGCGGCGGCGCTTGAGGATCATGCGTCCGGCGCGAGTGGCCATCCGCGCGCGAAAGCCATGCTTGCGCTTCCGCCTGCGCACGTTCGGCTGGTAGGTCCGCTTCATGAGGCTTAGAGAGGTCGAAAGGTCGAAAAAGGCCGGCCCGCTGGCCGGCTCCGCGCCAGTATAGACGGACCGTTCGCGAACCCGTTGTCCACAGCCTGTCGGCGATGCAAAAGCCGAGGAAACGAGAGCCGAAGACGCATGCGAACAGATACTTTCCACAGCTGTGGAGAGTCGTGTGGAGGAGAAAGAAATGCCTGCAAATCGGCCTTTCTCACCCCCACCGCGCAGCGAGAAATCCTCATTGATCGCGGCTCCGAGACGCTGCTATTCTCGCCGCTTCGGACCGCCGAGAACGGAGCTGGCGACAGGCGTGGAGCACCCAATCGAGCTGACTGCCGCGAGCCTCTGGGACGACGTGTCGGCTCGGTTGCGGGGGGCGTTGAACGAGACGACCTTCGGGACGTGGTTCGGCAACGTGGACGGCGCCGACCTCGACGGCGACTCGTTCGTGCTGAACGTCCCGAACGACTTCACCCGCGAGTGGATCGAGGGGCACTTCCTCGACCTCATCCGCGCGGCCGTGAAGGACGCGCTCGGCTCCGACCGGGCCGTCCGGCTCCGCGTCGACCCAATCGAGCCCCTGCCGACGGCCGCCGTCGTGCCGCCGGTCGTCGCCAGCTCGCCCGTGCTCGCGCCGCCGCCGATCCCTCGGCCCGACGCAGCCGGGATCAACCCGAAGTACACGTTCGACTCGTTCGTGATCGGCTCGTCGAACCGCTTCGCCCACGCGGCTGCGCTCGCGGTCGCCGAGGCGCCGGCGCAGGCCTACAACCCGCTCTTCATCTACGGCCACACCGGACTGGGGAAGACGCACCTCCTGCACGCGGTCGCCAACTACGTCGGCGAGCACTCGAGCAACATGACGGTGCGATACGTCACCTCGGAGACGTTCATGAACGACTTCATCAACAGCCTCCGGGACAAGCGCATCGAGGGGTTCAAGCAGCGCTACCGCACCTACGACGTGCTGCTGATCGACGACGTGCAGTTCTTCGAGCACAAGGAGCGGATCCAAGAGGAGTTCTTCCACACCTTCAACTCGCTCTACGAGGCCGGGCGGCAGATCGTCATGTCGAGCGACCGGCCGCCCCGCGACATCGCGACGCTCGAGGAGCGGCTCCGCTCCCGCTTCGAGTGGGGCCTCATCACCGACATCCAGCCGCCCGACCTCGAGACGCGCATCGCGATCCTGCGCAAGAAGGTGAAGAACGACGGGATCAACGTCGACGACACCGAGGTGCTGACGTTCGTCGCGAGTCGTGTGTCGACGAACATCCGCGAACTGGAGGGCGCACTGACGCGCGTAGTCGCCTTCTCGTCGCTCACGGGTCGGCGCATGGACGTCGAGCTCGCGCAGGACGTGCTCAAGGACGTCTTCCCGCAAGGTGAGGCGGCCGCGGTCTCGATCGACAAGATCCAGGAGCTCGTGTGCGAGCGCTTCGGCGTCCACCTCGACGAGCTGACCGGCGACCGACGCTCGCAGAACATCGTCTACCCGCGGCAGGTCGCGATGTACCTCTCGCGCGAGCTCACGGACTCGTCGCTGCCGAAGATCGGCAAGGAGTTCGGCGGCCGCGACCACACGACCGTGATCCACGCGACGTCGAAGATCGCGCGTCTGATCCGCGAGGACAGGTCTGTGTACAACCTCGTCCAGGAACTCACAGCGCGCATCAAGCAGGCGCGGTGACCGGGCGGGCTGTTGAAGGCGGGGATATCTCCCCCGTCCGCACCCACAGCGAAAATGGCTCCCTGAGCCGGACGACGAGGGTTTCCCCCGCCGCCAACAGTCCCTACGTACTACGACGAGGTTTTCTCTAGATGATTGACTCAGACATCGTGGTCGGCACCGGGTTGAGGATTACCGTTCCCAAGGACGAGCTCGCGTCGAAGCTCTCTCTCGTCTCGCGCGGCGTCTCGACGCGCACCGCCGTGCTCGTGCTCGGCGGCATCCAGCTGCGCGCAGAGGCAGACCGCCTTCACCTCGCTGCGACCGACATGGAACTGTCGCTGCGCGCGTCGCTCGAAGCTTCCGTCGACGGGGAGGGCGAGGTCGTCGTGCCCGGCCGGCTCCTACTCGACATCGCGCGCTCCCTGCCCGACTCCGACGTGACGATCGAGCACCGGCCCGAGGAGGCCGCCGTGCTCGTGACCTCGGGTAGCGCGAACTACCGCCTGCACACGTACTCGGCCGAGGACTTCCCCCGTCTGCCGGACGTCGAGACCTCGCAGCCGCACGTCGTGGATCGCGACGCGCTGATCGAGACGATCTCCCGCGTCGGTCGCTCGGCCTCGCGTGACGAGAGCCGCCCGGTGCTCACGGGCATCCTCGTGCGCTTCGAGCCCGGGAAGATCGTGATGGCCGCGACCGACTCGTACCGGCTCGCCGTGAAGGAGACGCCCGTGTCCGGCGAGCTGCCGGAGCTCGAGGCGATCATCCCGGCGCGCGCGTTGCAGGAGCTTGCGCGGCTGGCCGCCGGCTCGGACGAGGTGCAACTCGGCCTCCAGGAGAACCACGTCGTCTTCGGTGTCGAGGGTGCCTGGCTGACGACGCGCCGCATCGACGGCCAGTTCCCGAACTACCGCCAGCTGCTCCCGGAGCAGTTCGAGCACACGCTCGAGTTGCCGCGCGAAGAACTGCTCGAGGTCGTGCGCCGCGTGTCGCTCATGGCGCAGCGCAACTCTCCGCTCCGGCTGCGCTTCTCCGACGGCGAGCTCACCGTGTCGGCACAGACGCAGGACGTCGGCGAGGCCCGCGAGTCGGTGCCGGTGGCGTTCGCCGCCGACGCGATGGAGATCGGCTTCAACGCGGACTTCCTGCGCGACGGGCTCGAGTCGGTCGACTCCGACAGCGTGAAGCTGCGGCTGATCAGCCCGCTGCGGCCGGCCGTGCTCGAGGGCGAGACGGACGACTACACCTACCTGATCATGCCGATCAGGCTCGCCGGCTGATCGTCGAGCGCGTCACGCTCAGGAACTACCGCTCGTACGCGTCACTCGACCTCGGTCTCCGCGGCGGGATCGTCCTGGTCGTCGGCGAGAACGGCGCCGGCAAGACGAACCTGCTCGAGTCGCTGCACCTCGCGACGCAGGGCTTCTCGCCGCGCACACGCACGGACGCTCAGCTCATCCGCTTCGGCGAGACGGCGGCGCGCGTCTCTTTACCGAACGTGGTCCGGGACCAGGTTCGGTTGAGAGTCGACGTGACGTTGAAGGCCGGCGAGGCGAAGGTCGCGCAGCTCAACGGGTCGCGGCTGCCGTCGGCCGAGTCGCTGCGGCGCGAGTTCCAGACGCTCGTCTTCACCCCCGACCGCCTGGCTGTCGTGAAGGGCGGGC
>JBKPLI010000216.1:0-5464 GCA_046731555.1 Actinomycetota bacterium
GCACACGAGTGCATCCTCGTCCGGCGGCTCGGCGTCGAGGCTCGCGGCGGCGATCGAGTGCAGCCCGGCAGCCACGGGCGCTCGTACGACGTCCTGCACCCGCTCGGCGAGCGAGCGGCCCTCGGGGTCGGGCAGCATCCCGACGCCGCGGCGGAACTCGATCAGGCTCGCGACGCTGAGGAGCGGCGTGTCGGCGAGCGCGTCGGCGATCGCGTGCGCGGTGTCGAGGGCGCCGTCGGCCTTGACGGCGAGCACGGCGAGATCGACGCCTCCCACGGCCTGCTCGTTCGCGGCCCCGGTCGCGCCGCCGCCGAGCTCCTCCGCCGCCGCACGTGCCCGCTCGGCCTCGCGCGAGCCGATCACGACCTCCTCGCCCACGTCGACGAGCCGCCGCGCGAGCGCGCCGCCGAAGCTGCCGGTCCCGCCGAGGATCGCGACCCTCACGCAGGCGCCCCGGCCGCGTCGAGCACGGCGGCCGCAAGCCGACGCCGCGCCTCGTCGTCGGTCATGAGCGTGTGCGTCACGACGGTGCGGACCCCGGCGGGCAGCTCGGACGAGGCGTCCGCCTCGTCGATCACGAGCGCGTCGATCAGCGCTCCGTAACACGAAGCGACGTGGGCGGGCGACGTGCCGCCGGCGAGGCGCGCGAGCATCCGGTCCGCCGGTCCCTTCACGGCCTTGCCGCCGATGAGCGGGCTGACGGCGACGCACGGCGCGCGCCGCTCGGCGATCGCCTCGCGGATCTCCGTTACCGCGAGGATCGGCCCGACGGACACGTAGGGATTGCTCGGGGCGATCACCAGCACGTCGGCCTCGGCAAGCGCCTCAAGCACGCCGGGCGCGGGCCGCGCGTCGGGTGCGCCGGCGTAGTGCACCGCGTCGACCTCGTCGCGGTGTCGTCGCGCGACGAACCAGGTCTGGAACGGGAACGTCCCGGCCGGCGTCTCGACGAACGTGCGCACCGGATCGTCGGTCGCCGGGAGCAGCCGGCATTCGAGGCCGCACGCGTGCGCGAGCCGCTCGGTCACCTCCGACAGTGCGAGGCCCTCGCGGAGCAGCTGCGTGCGGACCAGGTGCAGCCCGATGTCGCGGTCGCCGAGCTGGAACCACGCCTCACCGCCGAGCTCCGCTGCGGTCGCGAGCGCGTTCCACGTCTCGCCCGCACGCCCCCACCCGCGCTCCTCGTCGGCGATTCCCGCGAGCGTGTAGAGCACGCTGTCCAGATCCGGTGACACGTGCAGCCCGAGGACTTCGATGTCGTCCGCTGTGTTGCCTACGATGGAAACAGTTGACGGATCGACCACCGAAAGGAGGCCCTTCAGGAAGCGCGCACCACCGACACCGCCCGACAGCACCGCGACGTTCACGCAGCCGCCTCCACGCGCAGAGCAGCGAGCACTCTGCGGGTATGCGGGCCGACGAGCGACGCGAGCCGCGCGAGGTCGCCCGCGGTGTCGACGTCACAACTGAGATTCGGCGCGTCCACCCCTCGCCAGGGTCCAAGCGCCGCGAACCGCTCCGCGCTCCCGGGTCCGTAGAGCGGTTCGAACAGATCGGCCGACGACAACGCGAGCGCATTCGTCGTGCCGTCGGAAGCCGCGGCCACCGCGAGACCGCCTTCCGGCACGGCACCGGCGAGCGCGAGCAGGTCGCGCGCCGTCACGCACGGGAGGTCGGCGTTCACCACGAGATACGGCGCGGGAGCGCCGGCCGCTACAGCCGCCGTCAGCGCAGCACTCACGGCTGCGCCCTGGCCGCGGCCCGGGTCGGGCACGTGCGTCGCGGCTGCAGGCAGGTCCGGCTCGGGGGCGACGACGAACACGCGTCCGACCGCGGCGCCGGCCTCGACGACGTCCGCCAGCATCGCGCGAGCGAGTGCCGCGCGCTGCTCGCCGAAGGCCTCGAGGCGGCTCTTCGCCTCGGCGCCACGGAAGGGGACGACGACGGTCGCCATCGCTCGGAGACACTACCGCCGTGGCCACGCTCGACAACGCCGCGATCGCGGAGCGGCTCGAGACGCTCGCGTCGCTGCTCGACCTCTCGGGCGCGAGCTTCTACAGCGTGCGTGCCTACCGGCGCGCCGCGGAGCTGATCCGGTCGACGCCGGCATCCGTCTCCGAGCTGGTGCGGAGCGGCCGCGTCCGGGAGCTGCGCGGAATCGGGCCGGCGATCGAGGCACGCCTGCGCGAGCTCGTGGAGACGGGCCATCTCGCGGAGCTCGACGAGCTCGAGGCCGACGTGCAGCCGGAGCTCGTGGGCCTCGGGCGGCTCGTCGGGCTCGCGCCGAACCGCATGGTCGAGCTCGGCCGGGCCCTCGGCGTGCGGACGGCTGCGGAGCTACGCGACGCTGCGGTCGCCGGACGACTCCGCGAGGTGCGCGGCGTCGGTCCGACGACCGAGGCGAAGATCGTCGCCGCGCTCGCGAGCGAGCATCCGACGGTGCGGCGCGGCCTCGTGCTCAACCGTGCGCGCGAAGTCGCTGCCGCGATCGCCGAAGCCGTCGACGGCGTGGCGGCGGGCGACCTCCGGCGCATGCGCGACCTCTCGGAGCGGTTCGCGATCGTCAAGCCGGCCGAGGACTGGCGACCGGCGCTCGAGGCATTCGCCGCCGCGCCGGGCGTCGTCTCGCTGCTCGAGCAACGCGAGCGGTGGGCGCTCGGCGTGACGGTCGACGGCGTTCCGGTCGAGCTCTTCGTGCCGCACCCCGACGAGGCGGGCACGGGACTCGTGCGCGCAACCGGCTCGGACGAGTTCGTCCACGGTCTCGGCGACCTCCCGGCGGCGCCGGACGAGGAGCGCCTCTTCGAGTTGCTCGGCCGCCCCTTCGTCCCGCCGGAGCTGCGCGAGGGCGCGCCGACGACGACACCGCCGCCCCGACTCGTCGAGCTCGGCGACATCCGCGGCGACCTCCACTGCCACACGACGTGGTCCGACGGCAAGGCATCGGTGCTCGAAATGGCCGAAGCTGCGCGCGATGCGTACGGATACGACTACATCGCGATCTGCGACCACACGACGAGCGTTCGCGTCGTGCCCGGCCTCGACGCCGACGCGGTTCGGCGGCAGGGCGAGGAGATCGCCGCCGCGAACGAAGCCGTCGCGCCGTTCCGGATCCTCCGCGGGATCGAGTGCGACATCCTCGCGGACGGCACGCTCGACCTGCCCGACGACGTGCTCGCAGAGCTCGACTGGGTGCAGGCGTCCGTCCACGCCGGGCAACGCCAGTCCCGCGAGCAGCTCACGATGCGCATGACCGAGGCTGCGCGCCACCCGGCCGTGCGCTGCATCAGCCACCCGCAGGGACGGATCCTCAATCACCGTCCTCCGAACGCCGTCGATCTGGAGCGACTCTTCGAGGTCTGCCTCGAGACCGGCACCGCGATCGAGACGAACGGCCTCCCCGACCGCATCGACCTCTCGGCCGAGCTCCTCCGAGACGCGCTCGACGCCGGCGTGACGATCGTCTGCTCGACCGACGCGCACTCCGTCCGTGGCCTGTCGAACATGCAGAACTGCGTCGGCACCGCACGGCGGGCCGCGGCAACCGCAGAGGACGTCCTCAACACGCGCCCGGTCGACGAGGTGCTCGCGCGATGAGGATCCTCGCCACGCGCCGACTCCCCGGCCCTGCCTGGGACGAGCTCGGCGACGACGTCGAGCTGCTCGGCCCCGACGGGCTCGCCGAGCCGCGACCCGGCGTCCAGGGCCTCGTCGTCACGAACGAGACACTCGGCGACCGCGAGCTCGACCTGCTGCCGGATCTGCGCGTGGTCGCGAACTACGGCGTCGGCTACGACCGCGTCGACGTCACGGCGCTCACGCGGCGTGGCGTCGCGCTCTCCAACACACCCGGCGTGCTCGACGCGGCCACGGCCGACCTCGCATTCGCGCTCATCCTCGCCGCGCGCCGCGGCGTCGTCGCAGGCGACCGGCGCGTCCGGGCGGGCGAGTGGCAACAGGGCTGGTGGACGGGCGATCTGTCGCGGGAAGTCACCGGCGCGACGCTCGGCATCGTGGGCCTCGGACGGATCGGCAGCGCCGTCGCCCGCCGCGCGCGCGGGTTCGAGATGCGCGTGCTCTACACGAAGCGCACGCCAGTCGAGGACGCACCAGACCTCGAGCGGCGCGAGCTCGACGACCTGCTAGCCGAGGCCGACATCGTGTCGCTCCACGTCCCCCGTAGCCGCGAGACCGAAGGGCTCATCGACGCACGACGCCTCGCCCTCCTCCGCGACGGCGCGACGTTCGTCAACACGGCGCGCGGCGAGCTCGTCGACGAGCCGGCGCTCGTCCGTGAGCTGACGTCGGGCCGCATCGACGCCGGCCTCGACGTGTTCGCGAACGAGCCGCACGTCCCGACCGAGCTGCTCGGCCTGCCGAACGTCGTCCTCACGCCGCACATCGGCAGCGCGACCTTCACCGCGCGGCACGGAATGACGCGCCTCGTCGTCGACAACCTCCTCGCGGCGGCGCACGGCCGCCCGCTGGTCACGCCGGTCGAGCCGCGCTAGCCCCGCTCAGGGACCGCCGCCGCCCTGGCCCGACGCCCACTCCCGCAGGTCGAACCAGTGGCTCGCGCGCAGCGCGTCCGCGACCTGCGGGTCGGTGTGCTCCGGGTTGAAGACGTGCGTCTCGAGGTCGCAGCAGATCGCGACCTCGTCACGCGAGACGTCGATGCTGACGACCGCCTCGGCCGGGAGCTGCGCCTCCGCGAGCGTGTAGTGCTTGAACTGGAGCTCCGGGGCCAGCTCCATGAGGCGCGGCCAGTCCGGGCAGGTCCGGGAGCTCATGCGCCCGGGATTGGCGCGCGCGGTGCGATCTCCTGCATCGACCACCGACCGTCGAGCAGCACCGCGCCGGTCTCCTCGCCGGCCGCGAAGACGAAAAAGCGCGCCGCGTCGTCGAGCGTGTGCAGAAGATGCTCACCGTCTGCGTCGACGAGAGCGAACCGGAGATGGAAGTGTCCGTCCGCGAGCGGCAGCCGGGCGAGGTCGAACCGCAGCTCGCGCGCGCGTCCGTTCGCGTCGGCCCAGCCGAGCGCGGCCGTGTCCTGCGACGCACCGCCGAGCACGACGCCGTCGTCGTCGCGCAGCTCGAGCGACACGCGCGGCGCGCCGAGGTCACGCTCGGCCTCGACGACGAGCCGGACGCTCAACGGCTCGCCCGCCGCGAACTGCACCCGCTCGTCGCCGTCGACGTCGAGCAGCTGCGCCGACACGATCCGCGCCTCGCCGCTGCCCCACTCGCGCAGCCCTGCCGCGAGCTCGTCGGGGCTGCGCTCCTCCGCGAGCAGCTGACGGTACGCGGCGATCGCGTCGCGCGTCCGCCCGTCGAACGCGACGCTGCCGTGCCGCAGCAGGACCGCGCGGTCGCACAGCCGCTCGACCGCCTGCGCGTCGTGCGACACGAACACGATCGTGCCGCCGCGCTGCTTGAACTCCGCGATCTTCCCGAAGCACTTGCG
>JBKPLI010000217.1:0-7696 GCA_046731555.1 Actinomycetota bacterium
CCGGGCCGCTTCGACCGGCAGATCGTCGTCGACCGGCCCGACCGCAACGGCCGCCGCAAGATCCTCGAGGTGCACTCGAAGGGCAAGCCGCTCGCGTCGTCGATCGACCTCGATTCCCTCGCAGGCGGCACGCCCGGGTTCACCGGCGCCGACCTCGCGAACCTCGTGAACGAGGCTGCGCTGCTCGCGGCGCGCCGCGGCAAGAAGGTCATCGAGCAGGAGGAGCTCGAGGAGGGGATCATGCGCGTGATCGCTGGGCCCGAGAAGAAGGCCCGCCTGCTCTCCGAGAAGGAGCAGCGCATCACGGCCTACCACGAGATGGGCCATGCGCTCGTCGGCCACTTCCTCGAGCACACCGACCCGGTGCACAAGATCACGGTCGTCTCGCGCGGCCAGGCGCTCGGCCTCACGATCTCGCTGCCGACGGAGGACCGCTACCTCACGACGCGCCGCGCACTGCTCGAGCAGATCGCGATGACGATGGGCGGCCGCGCAGCCGAGGAGCTCGTCTTCAACGAGGTGACGACCGGCGCCGCGAACGACATCGAGAAGGTCACGTCGACCGCGAAGCAGATGGTCATGCGCTTCGGCATGAGCGAGAAGCTCGGCCCGCGCGTCCTTGGCCGGAACCACGACATGCCGTTCCTCGGCCGCGAGATGGGCGCGGAGCCCGACTACTCGGAAGAGGTCGCGCGCGAGATCGACGACGAGATCCGCCGCATCATCGAGGACGGCCACGAGCTCGCGATGAAGGTGCTCCGCGAGCACATGGACGACCTGCACCGCATCTCGCAGATCCTCATCGAGCGCGAGACGATCGACCGCGAGCAGTTCCAGCGGCTCCTCGCCGGCGAGACGGAGGAACAGGTCTTCGCCGAGGAGGACGCGAAGGCGAAGGAGGCGCTGCCCCCGGCCGAGCCGGAGCGCCGCCCGCAGCCGAAGCCGCGGCCGTTCCCGCTCCCGGGCGCGACGATGCAGCCGCCCGAGCCCCAGCAGGGCTAGCTCTTTCTGTTAAGCGCACGTTGATGAACCTCGTCCGGGACGAGGTTGCTCAACACGCGCGCCATGCCGCCGACGTATGGCGGCTCAAGCGAAGTGCGCTGGCTCGTACGGCGCGGCGTCACGACGATGGTGCGCATGCGGTCGTTCCTGCCGTCGCTGCCGCGGCTGAGCTGGCTCGTGCTCGGGGCGGGCTCGCTGTCGGCGCTCGCGAACGGGTTCGTGATCCCGTTCGTCGTCGTCTACCTGCACGAGACCCGCGGCGTGGGGCTGCCGGCGGTCGGAATCGTGATGGCGCTCGTCGCCGTCGTCGCGATCGCGGCGAACGTCGTCGCCGGCATCGTCACCGACCGCGTGGGGCCGCGGCGCCCGCTCGTCGCCATGCTGCTCGCCGGCGCCGCGGGTGCGCTGCTGCTCGGCGCGGTCGAGAGTACGTGGCAGGCGCTGCTCGTCGCCGCGCCGCTCGGGGTCGGGGTCACGACCGGCTGGGTCGGGCTGCAGCCGCTCGTCGCCGCCGTCACTCCGGCGGCCTCACGCGCCGAGGCGTTCGCCGTGCAGTTCGCGCTGCTGAATGCGGGCATCGGCGCAGGCGGGCTCGCCGGCGGCTTCGTCGCCGACTACGATCGGCCGCGCACGTTCGCGCTCGTGTTCGCGGCGGCGGCCGTCTGCTGGCTCGTGTTCGCCGCGCTGCTGCTCGGGCCGCTGCGCCGCGTCGGCAACGCGCCGCGCGCGCGCGTGCGAGCGACCGGCGGCTACCGGGTCGTTGCGCGCGACCGCGCGTTCCGCGCGGTCTGGGTGATGAACGTGTTCCTCGTCGCGACAGGGACCGCGCAGCTCGACAACGCGCTGCCCGCGTTCGCGGCCGACTCGCTCGACGCGTCGCCGCGCGTGCTCGGCATCGTCTTCGCGGCGAACACCGCGTCGATCGTCTGCGGACAGTTCGTCGTCCTGCGCGTCGTCCGCGGCAGGCGGCGCACGCGGATGCTCGCGGCACAGGGGCTCTTCTGGGCGGCGGCGTGGACGCTCGTCCTGAGTGCGCTCGCGCTCGGCCCGTGGATCCTCGTGCCGGCCGTCGTCGTCTTCTCGATCGGCGAGATGCTGCACGCGCCGTCGATCCCGGCGATCGTGAACGACCTCGCGCCCGACGAGCTGCGCGGCCGCTACAACGCCGCCGGAGCGACGTCGTGGCAGACGGGCCGGATCGCGGCTGCGCCGCTCGCGGGCGTCGTGCTCGGGCTCGGCCTCGACGCGCCGCTCATCCTCGGCTTCGCCTGCGCGGCGCTCGCCGCGAGCGCGTTGGCGCTGCGCCTCGAGCGCCGGCTGCCACCATCGGCCAACGGCATAGCTCCACAGCGAGCGATAACATTGGCGCATGCTCGAACCGCGGCGGCTGGAGATCCTGCGTGAGGTCGCCGCGCGCGGCTCGATCTCGCGCGCCGCGCAGGCGCTGCACCTGACCCAGCCGGCCGTCTCCCGCCAGGTCGCCGCGCTCGAGCGCGAGACCGGCGCGACGCTGCTCGAGCGTCGGGCGCGCGGCGTCAGCCTCACCGACGCCGGCCGTCTGCTCGTCGGCCACGCCGAGTCGATCGCCGGCCACCTGCGCACCGCGCAGAACGACCTCGACGCGCTGCTCGAGCTCCGCGCCGGCCGCGTCCGCGTCGGAACCTTCCCATCGGCGGGCGCGACGATCCTGCTCGACGCCGTCACGACGTTCCACCGTCGTCACCCCGACGTCGAGCTCGCCGTGTCCGAGGTGCTGAAGGAGCCGGCGCTCGCGCGCCTGCGCGCGGGTGAGCTCGAGCTGGCGCTCGTCTTCGACGCCGACCCGGCCGAAGGGTTGCGCGCCGGAGTCGAGTGGATCCGCCTCATGACGGAGGAGATGCACGTCGGCCTGCCGCGCGGGCACGCGCTCGCGGGTCGCGACGAGCTCGAGCTCGCCGACCTGCGCGACGAGCCGTGGCTGCAGGGCACGCAAGGCGGCCGGCACGGGCTCGTCTACCGCGCCTGCGTCTCGGCCGGCTTCGAGCCGCGCATCACCTGCGAGGTCGACGACCCGCTGATGATCGGCGGCCTCGTCGCCGCGGGAGTTGGGCTGACGCTCGTCTCGCGCCTCGCGACGGAGCGCCCGCGGCCCGGCGTCGTCACCGTGCGCCTCCGCAACCCGCCGACGCGCACGGTCTTCGCCGCGCTGCTCCCGTCGGCGCGGCGCGCGCCGGCGACCGACGCATTGCTGGAGTTGCTGCGCGCGGCGGCTAGACGGCGCGACGAAACGCCGGCTGCGCGAGCGACGTGAGCAGCTCCTGCAGCCCGCGCACGGCGGAAGGCTCGAGCGAGTAGCAGATCTGCGTCCCCTGCCTGCGCGTGCGCACGAGGCTCGCGTCGCGCAGCACCTTCAGGTGCTGGCTCACCGTCGGCTGGCTGACGCCGAACACCTCGGCGAAGTCGCACGCGCACGTCTCGGGCTCGTCGGCGAGTCGCAGCGCCATGCCGAGGCGGATCGGGTGGCCGAGCGCCTTCAACTGCTTTGCGTGGAGGTCGACGTTCACCTTGCGCAGTCTATCGCCTTTTCCTAATATAGGAGAATGGCTATGAAGACGACGGACGAAATCGCCGAGCTGCGGGAGCTGATGACGCGGATGACCGGCGACGAGAAGCACACGGACGCGGCGACCTCGACGCTCGACGTGCTGCACGTGCTCCACGAGGACGTCCTGCGCATCGACCCGGAGCGGCCCGAGTGGGAGGAGCGCGACCGCTTCCTCCTCTCGAAGGGCCACGGGCCGATGGCGTACTACGCCGTGCTCGCGCGCCGCGGGTTCTTCCCCGTCGAGGAGCTCGAGCGCTTCCTCGAGTGGGACGGCATCCTCGGCGGGCACCCGGACCGCAACCGCGTACCGGGCGTCGAGGCGTCGACCGGCTCGCTCGGCCATGGGCTGCCGATGGCGGTCGGCGTGGCGTACGCGCTGCGCGCGAAGGGCCTCGACGAGCAGCGCGTGTTCGTGCTCACGGGCGACGCCGAGCTGAACGAGGGCTCGAACTGGGAGGCGATCCTGCACGCCGGCGCGCGCGGGCTCGACAACCTCACGCTGGTCGTGGTCGACAACCGCTCGAGCACGGTCGCGATGGGCGACATCGCGGCGAAGCTCGCCGCGTTCGGCTGGGACGCGGCGACCGTCGACGGCCGGGATCACGACGAGCTGCGCGCGGCGCTCTCGCACCGTGCGGACGTGTCGACCGCGGTCGTGGCGGCGATCGCATGACGATGCGCGAGCAGGCGGCGGCGACGATCGTCGACCTCTTCCGCCGCGACGAGCGCGTCGCAATCGTGACGGCCGACATCAGCCTCGACCAGCTGCGGCCGGCGATGCGCCACGATCCGCGACGCGCCGTCAACGTCGGGATCATGGAGCAGACCGCCGTCGGCGTCGCGGCCGGCTTCGCACTCGAGGGCTACCACCCGGTGGTGCACACGATCGCGCCGTTCCTCGCCGAGCGGCCGCTCGAGCAGGTGAAGCTCGACTTCGGCTACCAGGGGCTCGGCGGCCTCTTCGTGTCGGTCGGCGCGTCGTACGACTACGGCGAGTCCGGCGGCACGCACCACGCGCCGGGCGACGTGCAGGCGCTCGGGAGCATCCCTCGGGTCGAGGTCGTCGTGCCCGGCACGCCGCGCGAGACGGACGAGCTCGTGCGTGCGACGTACGCGAACGGCCTGCCGACCTATCTGCGCACGAGCGTCGTCGAGAACGCACGGCCGGTCGAGCTCGCGTCCGGCGGCCTCACGCCCGTGCGGCGCGGCTCGGCGCTCACGGTGATCGCCGTCGGGCCGCTGCTCGAGCGCACGCTCGAGGCGGTCGACGGGCTGGACGCGACCGTGCTCTACGCGACGACGGTGGTGCCGCTCGACGCCGCGACCCTCGCGGCCGAGGCCGCGCCCGCGCCGGAGGTGGTCGTCGTGGAGCCGTTCTACGAGGGCACGCTGGCTGCGCAGGTGAGCGCGGCGCTCGCGCATCGTCCGACGCGGCTCCTGAGCGTCGGCGTCCCGCGCGCGTTCATCTCGCGTTATGGCACGCCCACGCAGCACGATGGCGTGCTCGGGCTCGACGTGCCGGGAATCCGCAGGCGAATTCACCAGTTCGTCACGTAACTGGCGCACACCGCGCCGCTTGCGCGAGAGTACGTGGTGCATGTCGATCGACAAGCGCTTCCTGCGGCCGTCAGTGATGGGAGTCGTGAACGTCACGCCGGACTCGTTCTCCGACGGCGGCGTCCACCTCGCCGCGGACGACGCGGTCGCCGCCGCGCGCCGGATGGTCGACGAGGGCGCGGCCATCGTCGACGTCGGCGGCGAGTCCACACGTCCGGGCTCCGACGGCGTGGACGCGGAAGAGGAGCTGCGTCGCGTCGTGCCGGTGCTCGAGGCGCTCGACGGTGTGCCGGTGTCGATCGACACCTCGAAGGCGGCCGTCGCGCGCCGCGCGCTCGCACTCGGCGCCGAGCTCGTGAACGACGTGACCGCGCTGCGCGGCGACCCGGAGCTCGTGGGCGTCGTCGCCGACGCCGACGCGTACCTCTGCCTGATGCACATGCGGGGCGAGCCGCGCACGATGCAGACGAGCCCGAGATACGACGACGTCGTGTCGGACGTGAAGGCGTTCCTCGAAGAGCGGCTCGCGTTCGCCGTCGCCGCGGGCGTCGCTGAAGAGAACGTGTGCCTCGACCCGGGCATCGGGTTCGGCAAGACCGTCGAGCACAACTTCGAGCTCATCCGCCGCCTCGACGAGCTCGTCGCGATCGGCCGGCCGCTGCTCGTCGGCTTCTCGCGCAAGAGCTCGCTCGGCCGGATCATGGGCGACGCGCACGCGACGACCGGGACGACGGCCGCGTCGCTCGGTGTCGCGGTGGTCGCGTACGAGCGCGGCGCGACGATCCTGCGCGCACACGACGTGCGCGAGCACGTCGAGGCGCTGGCGGCGGCACGGGCGGTGGTCGAGGCGTGATCGTCGAGATCCGCGGCCTGCACATCTTCGGCTACCACGGCGTCGAGGAGGAGGAGCAGCGCCTCGGGCAGCTGTTCCTCTACGACCTCGAGTTCGAGGTCGGCGAGCGCGGCTCGACCGACCGCATCGAGGACGCCGTCGACTACCGCGAGGTCGCACAGTGCGTGCGCGAGGTGAGCGACCGGCGCTTCGCCCTCCTCGAAGCGCTCGCGAGCGCGGTCGCGGACGCGGTGCTCGAGCGCTTCCCCGTCGAGCAGGTGAAGGTGCGGGTGCGCAAGCCGCAGGTGACGCCGGCCGGGCTGACGGTCGAGTTCACGGCGGCGACCGTCGAGCGGGGCCGGTAACGACCGTACGCGCCTACGTCGGCCTCGGCGCCAACCTCGGCGACCGCGAGGCCGCGATCCTCGAGGCGGCCGACCGCCTCGGCGCCTCCCGCCTCTCGACGATCCGCGAGACCGAGCCCTGGGGCTACGCCGACCAGCCGCCGTTCCTGAACGCCGCAGCCGAGGTCGACACCGAGCTCGCGCCGCGCGGCCTGCTCGACCGGCTGCTCGAGATCGAGCGCTCCCTCGGGCGCCTCAGGCTCGGGCCCAGGTGGGGGCCGAGGAAGATCGACCTCGACCTCCTGGTCTACGGCGACGAGGTCGTCGACGAGCCGGGGCTGGTCGTCCCGCACCCGCGGCTCCACGAACGGCTGTTCGTCCTCGAACCGCTCAACGAGCTGGATCCGACCCTGAAAATCCCCGGAAAGGGCGCAGTCTCGACCCTCCTGGCGGAGATACAATCCGCCCCGTGAGCCACCTCGACGAGCTCGACGAGTTCGAAGCCGAGCTCGAACTTCGCCTCAAGAAGGAGTACGGCGCGGTCTTTTCGCTGTTCCGCTACTGCGTGCTGACGCAGGACGCGACGTACCTCTGCAACAAGCTCGACCTCCAGTACGTGCCGCAGCCCGCGTACCCGTTCTTCCACCTGAAGATGGAGGACGTGTGGGTGTGGGACAAGAACCGCCCGACGCGGATGATCCCGCGCGCCGAGGTCTACACGTCCGCCGACGTGACGGTCGAGGAGCTCCGCAACGAGGACGACGAGCCGACGATCACCGCCGAGGCGCTCGCGAAGCGCATCGGCGAAGGCCGCTCCGAGATCGAAGACTTCTAGGCCCGAACGGCCTCGCGCCGTCCGGCGGGACCTCGATACTCGCGCGCGATGCTGCGGCGCATGCCCCCCGTCGACGCGGTCCTCGTCGCGACCGTCGTCGTCGCGCTGACGCTCGCGACCGTGCTGAAGCACACCCCGAACCCGCACGATGTTGCCGCGGCGGAGGGGACGCCCTCGTCAGCCGCGACAGAGCGCTCGTTGCATCGGCCCGCGGTCGTCGCGCCCGCGCGTCGGGTGCCGGTGCGCGTCGCGAAGCCGCACGTCGCGAAGCCCGGGCCGCACCGGACGTCGAGGGCGAAGCCTAGGCCGCGCGCCCGGCCGGCGGCACAGCTGATCGCCTACCACCCGGTACGCCCGGCCGTCGTGCGTGCGCCCGCCGTTCGCACGCGTCCGCGTGTGCACGTCGCGGCGACGCCGAAGCTTGTCGTGCACGCGCCGGCGAAACCGTCGCCGAAATCGAAGCCCGCACCGACGCCCAAGCCGGCGCCGGCGCCTCCGGTCGCGACGCCGACGCCTGCGCCCGCCCCGGCGCCGGCCCCGGC
>JBKPLI010000218.1:0-9333 GCA_046731555.1 Actinomycetota bacterium
GCGCCCGGCGGGTTGCCCGGCAGCAGCCGCGAGGTCAGGCGCATCGAGCCGAGGTCGATCGAGCGCACCCACGCCGGCCCGTCGCGCCGGGTGCCGACGACGACCTGAGCCGACCCGCCGCCGACGTCGCAGACCGCGACCGTCTTGCGCCCGCCGCCGCGCGCCGCGGAGAGCGCGCCGAAGAACGCGAGGCGTCCCTCGTCGGCCGCGGACAGGACGCGCACCGGCACGCGCGAGGCGACCGCGAGGCGCTCGACGAGCTCGTCGGCGTTCGCGGCCTGCCGGCCCGGGCTCGTGACGAGCACCTCGATGCGGTCGACGCCGATCGAGCGCGCAGCCGCCACGAAGCTGCCGACGGTGCCGGACACCTCTGCGAGCTTCTCCTCGCCGATCGCGCCGTGCCGCTCGACCTCGGCGCCGAGCCGGAGCATCGCGCGGCGCGTGAGCACGCTGCGCCCGGCGTGCGACACGAGCAGGCGCACAGTGTTGGACCCCACGTCGACGACCCCTACGGGCATGTCCGGATGATGACGACCCCACATGTCGGACCTCACCGGCCGAGCGAGAGACGCCGGGCGCGTTCGCGCCTGCGCATGAAGACTCCCTGCGCCGGGCGCTTGCGCTCGCTCTTCCGCGGCCGGACGCGCTCCCAGGCGCCGTCGGCGCGCAACTCCCACGCGTTCGTGTTGTCCGCGAGCAGCGCCTTGAAGATCGTGTCGAGCTCGCCCTGCACGCGCGTGTCCTCGACCGGCACGACGACCTCGATGCGGTGGTCGAGGTTGCGGGGCATGAGATCGGCGCTGCCGAGCAGGTACGTCCTCGTCTCGTCGGCCTCGAAGCAGAAGAGGCGGCTGTGCTCGAGGAAGCGGCCGAGCACGGAGCGCACGCGGATCCGCTCGCTGAGCCCCTCGACGCCCGGTCGCACGGTGCAGATCGCGCGCACGATCACGTCGATCTCCGCGCCGGCCTGCGACGCCTTGTACAGCTCCTCCACGACCGCCGCGTCGGTGAGGTTGTTGACCTTGATCCGGATGCGCGCGTGCTTGCCCGCCGCCGCCGCCTCGGCGACCGTGCGGATGTGGTCGACGAGCGCCTTGCGCAGGTAGAACGGCGCGACGAGGATCTTGCGGAACTTCCGCGGCCGGCCGAAGCCCGTGACGAAGTTGAAGAGGTCCGCGACGTCGGCGGTGATGTCGGGGTCTGCGGTGAAGAGCCCGACGTCCTCGTAGATCCGCGCGGTCGTGGCGTGGTAGTTGCCGGTGCCGATGTGGACGTAGCGGCGCAGCTCGTCGCCCTCGCGGCGGACGACGAGCGTCGTCTTCGCGTGGATCTTCAGGTCCGGGAAGCCGTAGACGACGTGCACGCCCGCCTGCTCCAGCGCGCGCGACCACTCGATGTTCCGCTGCTCGTCGAAGCGCGCCTTCAGCTCGACGACGCACACGCTCTGCTTGCCCTGCTCGGAGGCATCCATCAGCGCCGGCGCGAGCGCGGAGTCGTGGCTCGTGCGGTACACGGTCGTCTTGAGCGCGAGCACGGCGGGGTCCTTCGCCGCGGCGCGCACGAACGACTCGACGCTCGTCGTGAACGCGTCGTACGGGTGCTGCACGACGACGTCGCCCGACGCAATCTCCGCGAACAGGTCGTCGTCGACGGGTGCGGAGAGCCGGCGCTGCGTGTACGGGCGCCACGGCTCGTCCTTCAGGTCGGGCCGGTCGAGCTTGTACAGCTGCGACACGTCCGCGAGGTCGAGCGGGCCGCGCACGGGGTAGACGAGCTCCGAGGTGACGCCGAGCCGCTCCTCGAGCCGGCTCAGCATCGACCGCGAGATGGAGCTCGACACCTCGAGCCGGACGACCGCGCCGAAGCGGCGCTTCTGCAGCTCGGTCTCGACCGCCATCAGCAGGTCGTCCGCGTCGTCGGAGATCTCCGTGTCGCCGTCGCGGGTGACGCGGAACGCCGCGCGCTCCACGACCTCCATCTCGGGGAAGAGCCAGTCGAGGTAGTGCGCGATCACGTCTTCGAGCGTCACGAGCAGGCCGCGCGTGCCGACCGTGACGAAGCGGTCGAGGCCCTCGGGCACCTTCACGCGCGCGAACCGCACCTCGCCGCTCTCCGGGTCGCGCACCGACACGCCGAGGCTCAGCGACAGGCCGGAGATGTACGGGAAGGGCTGGCCCGGCCCCACGGCGAGCGGCGTGAGCACCGGGTAGATCTGCCGCGCGAAGAGCGACTCGAGCTCGGCGCGCTCGCCGACCGTCGCCTCGTCGACCGTGCCGACTGCGATGCCCTCTCGGGAGAGCGCCGGGCAGAGCTCGGAGCGCCAGAGGCGCGCCTGCTCGGCGACGAGCTCGAGCACGCGCGATCGCGCCTCGGTCAGCGTCTGCTGCGGCGTCCGGTCGTCCGGCGAGCGGACGGGCAGCCCGGCCGCGACCTGGTCGAGCAGGCCGGCGACCCGCACCATGAAGAACTCGTCGAGGTTCGACGAGAAGATCCCGCAGAACTTCACGCGCTCGAGCAGGGGCTGGTCGGGGTCCGCGGCCAGGTCGAGCACCCGCGCGTTGAGGTCGAGCCACGACAGCTCGCGGTTCAGCAGCGTCGGGTGCTCGGTCCGGGGTGCTGTGGACACGGATCCTGATCCTCCGGGAATCGTGGTGAACAGTGGGTGTCTGTTTGGTGACGGTCCCGCCGAGGCGGCGCCTAGAACGTGGCGCCGCGCCAGCCGGACAGGATCACCGCGACGATGAACGCCGCCGCCAACAAACGGTAGACGACGAACGGCGTGTAGTCATGTCTCCGGACGTAGCCGAGCAGGAGGTCGATCGCGATCAGCCCGACGGCGGCGCTTGCGATCGTGCCGACGAGGAACGGCCCGGCGGAGCCCGGCGGCAGCGGATCGAGCAGCACGTGCTTCACGCCCTTGTAGAGCACGGCGCCGAACACGATCGGGATCAGGAGCAGGAACGAGAAGCGCGCCGCGGCGTCGCGGTTCAGTCCCGTGAAGCGGCCCGCGGTGATCGTCACGCCGGAGCGCGAGACGCCCGGCATGAGCGCCAGGATCTGCGACAGGCCGACCGCCAGCGCCCGACCGAACCGCAGCTCGTCCAGTCTGTAGCGCTGCGCCGTGCGGTCGGCGATCCAGAGCAGGATGCCGAAGAGCGCGAGGAAGATCGCGATCTGCCACGGCTCGCCCAGGTGCTCGTCGATCGCGTCCTCGCCGAGCGCGCCGACCACTGCCGCAGGCACGGTCGCGGCGGCGATGGCCCATGCGGTGCGCTCGTCGTCGCTCCGGATCGCGCGCGCGCCGACCGAGCGCACCCAGGCGACGGTGTAGCGGACGACGTCGTGCCAGAAGTACGCGACGACGGCGACGAGCGTGCCGAGGTGCAACGCGACGTCGAAGGTCTTGTTGAAGGCGTCGTGCGTCTCGAGGTAGTGCCAGTCGCCGAGCCACGGCACGAGGATCAGGTGCCCCGACGACGAGATCGGCAGCAGCTCGGTCGCGCCCTGCGTGATCCCGAGCACGAGCGCCTGCCAGTCGGAGAGCCGACCGGGCTCCTCACCGACGCGCAGGGCGGCGAGGACGACGGCGAACAGGAGGATCCCGAGCGCGATCCCGTAGACGAGGTTGCGCGACCGCACGGTGAGCGAGCGCCGCTCGTCGGCGGTCGCGTCGTGCTGGAGTTTCGCGAGATCGTCCGCGGGCACCGGCGCGGAAGGATCGCACACCGTCAGGTGCCGCCCGTGGTGAACATCTGGTGACGCGCGGGCGCTCGAAAGCTGCTACAAGCGGCCCGGCGCATGGCGAAGCTGAGACTCACACCGCAGAAGCGCGAGTTCTTCGACCTGTTCACGCAGGCCTCCGCGAACGCACGCGACATCGCGCGCCATCTCGTCGAGCTGCTCGAGGGCTGGCCGGAGAGCCGCGGGCGGCTCCTGGACATCCGCGAGGCCGAGCACGAGGGCGACCGGCTGACGCACGAGGTGATCAACCTGCTGAACCGGACGTTCGTGACGCCGCTCGACCGCGACGACATGTACCGGCTCGCCTCCGCGATCGACGATGTCTGCGACCACGTCGACGAGGCCGCCGACAACATCGACGCCTACGAGGTGACCGACGTCCCCGACCGCGCGCGGCAGCAGGCAGAGGTGATCCACCGCGCAGCGTCGCGTCTGCACGAGGCGGTCGAGCTGCTCGAGGGCTTCCGCGACTCGCGCCGGCAGCTCGTCGCGCTGCGCGAGCTCGAGGACGAGGGCGACCGTCTCTCGCGCGAGGCGATCGCCGACCTCTTCCGGTCGAACATCGACCCGCTGACCATCATCAGGTGGAAGGACATCCACGAGCAGCTCGAGGAGGCGGTCGACGCCTGCGAGAACGCGGCCGACGTCCTCGAGGCGATCCTCGTCAAGAACCGCTGAGCCTTGGAGACGATCCTCCTCGTCGTCGTCGTCCTCGTCGCGCTCGGCTTCGACTTCACGAACGGCTTCCACGACACGGCGAACGCGGTCGCGACGTCCGTGTCGACGCGCGCGCTGACGCCGCGGGTGGCGGTGGCGATCGCCGCGGTCGCGAACCTCGCGGGCGCGTTCGTGACGACCGCGGTCGCGAAGACGGTCGGCCAGGGCGTCATCGACACGAACCTCGCGACGCCGAAGACGGTGCTCGCCGCGCTGTTCGGCGCGATCGCGTGGAACCTGCTCACCTGGTGGTGGGGCCTGCCGTCGTCGTCCTCGCACGCGCTGATCGGCGGCCTGATGGGCGCAGCGCTCGTGCAGTCGGGCGTCGACGGGGTCGAGTGGCACGACATCCTGCACAAGGTCGCGATTCCTGCAGTGCTCGCGCCGACGATCGCGCTCGTCGCCGGCGCCGCCGTGCTCGTCGCGATCTACTGGGTCTTCAAGTGGATGACGCCGGGCATTGCGAACCGCACGTTCCGGATCGGGCAGCTCGGCTCGGGCACCTGGTTCGCCTTCACCCACGGCGCGAACGACGCGCAGAAGACGATGGGCGTGATCGCGCTCGCGCTCTACACGCACGGGTCGATCGACACCTTCTACATCCCGGACTGGGTGAAGGTCGCCGCGGGCCTCGCGATCGGCCTCGGCACCTACGCGGGCGGCTGGCGGATCATGCGCACGCTCGGCCAGCGCGTGATCGCGATGGAGCCGGAGCAGGGGTTCTCGGCCCAGGCGTCCGGCGGCGCGGTCATCTGGGCCGCGACGCACCTCGGCTACCCGCTCTCCACGACGCACACGATCTCGGGCGCGGTGATCGGGGCCGGCGCGGCGAAGCGGCTGTCGGCCGTGCGGTGGGGCGTCGCCGGCAACATCGTCGTCGCCTGGGTGCTGACGATCCCGGCGGCGGCGCTCGTCGCGGCGCTCTTCTACTGGCCCGTCGAGGTGATCTTCTGATGCGCGGCCGCCTGTCGAGCAGGAGCGGCGAGATCTACGACCTGCTCGCGCGCGCCGGCGCGAACGCGCACGAGCTCGCGAAGACGGTCGACGAGCGGTTCCGCCAGTATCCGGGAGGTCCGTCGCAGGACGAGGTGAAGGAGCTCGAGCACGAGGGCGACCGCGTCATCTCCGAGCTGCTCACGACGGCGAACGCGGTCTTCGTCACGCCGATCGACCGTGACGACCTCGTCACGCTCGCGTTCGCGGTCGACGACGTCGCCGACTCGATCGACAACGCGTCCGAGCTGCTCGGCCTCTACGGCGTCGAGGGCTCGACGCGCCAGGCGATCGAGCTGACCGCGCTCCTCGTCCGCGCGACGGAGCAGCTCGCCGCCCTGCTCGCGCGCCTGAAGGACGTGCACGGCTCGGCGCCGGAGGTGCGCACGATCAAGGCGATCGAGGACGAGGCCGACCAGGTCGCGCGCAACGCCCGCGCCGGCCTCTTCAAGGACGACCGCATCGACCCGACGATCGTGATCCGCTGGAAGGACATCTACGAGGCGCTCGAGGACGCGGTCGACTTCTGCGACACGGCGGCGAACCGCATCGGCAACATCCTCGTCAAGAACGCGTAGCGGGAGCTGTTACAGGCTCGTAGAGAGTCGGTGACGACGCCGCGTCGCGCGCAGGAACGCGCACGTGCGAAGGGCACACTGAGGGCGATGGCGACGAAGCGGGCGCCGCTGCTCTGCGAGCTCCACGCTCACACGACCTGGAGCGACGGCGCGCTTTCCATCCGCGAGCTCTGCGACCTCTACGGGCGCAGCGGGTTCGACGTCCTCGCCGTCACGCGCGCGCAGCATCCCCGGTCAGTCGGCGAGCACGACGAGCAGCACCGTCAGCGCGCCCAGCACGAGGCCGGCGACGACGAGCGCGAGCGAGAGCGTGTCCGCGAGCGGCGCGTAGCGGCCCGCGTCGAGCGCGCGTTCGACCTGCTTCGTGCGCAGGTATGCGACGACGATGAAGGCGAGCCCGAGCAGCCCGTAACCGGCGCCCACGACCTCGTACGGCCATCGCGTCGCATGGATCAGCTCGGGAACGAGCCGGCCGATGCCGACGCAGACGGCGAGCGAGGTGAGGCCGGTGCGCCACCAGGCGAGATACGTGCGCTCGTTGGCGAGCCGCGTCCTGCGGGTCGCGTCCTCGACGCCTGGTTCGCGCGTCACGGGCGCGAGCCTAGTCGAGGCAGCGCGCGCGCAGACCGCGAAAGACGGCGCCGCACGACGGCAGCTGTGTGCCCGCACGTTCGGCGTCGACGATCGCGCGAAGCGCGGCGACGATCAGCTCCGGCCGGCCCGTGGCGGACGGGATGAGGTGGTCGCTCTCGGGCGCGATTGCATGCACGCGGTCGTCCGACAGACGCGCGAGCAGCTCCTGGGTGCGCAGCCAGGCGGCCTCGAACCGGCGCTTCACCTCCGGCGAGACGCCGAACACGTTGTTCTCGCCGCGCGTCAGCACGACGAGGCGCGTGTGGGCGAGGTCGCGTACCTCCTCGATCTCGTCGAGGCTCGCAGAGAGATCGAGCCGCTCGAACGGCGGCGTCCCGGTGACGTCGAGCTGCTGCGTCTCGAAGAACTCGGGCGTCGTCGCCTCGACGAGCACGAGGCCCGCGAGGTCGTGGCGGTGCTCGCCCGCGTACAGCCGCGCGAGCGCGCCGCCCCAAGAGTGGCCGACGAGCACGTACGGAGGCTGGATGCCCTCGGCCTCGACGAGGCGGGCGAGGTCTGCGGTCGAGTCGCGCGCCGTCCGCAGCTCGTCGCCGGCGGCGGCCGGGCTGCGGCCGACGCCGGCACGGTCGTAGCTGCACACGCGCGTGAAGCTCGACGCGGGACGCTGCACGAGGCTCCAGACGCCGAGCGGCGAGTCCGCTCCCGCCTCGAGCACGACCGCGGGCCGGCCGGTTCCGCGGCACACGGCGTGGAGCGGCGTGCTCGACGGCGCGGAGTCGCCGCACCCCGCCGGCAGCGCCGCTGCAAGAACGAGGAGCACGAGGCGCCGCCGCATGGCCGTGCACCCTACGGGCCGTGAACGGAGCTACGAGCTCGGCGCGGGGTGCGAGGCGTCGGTGAACTCGCGGAACTCGCCGGTGACGAGGTAGGCGACCTGCTCGCCGATGTCGACGGCATGGTCGCCGATGCGCTCGACGCAGCGCGAGACGACGAGCATGCGCAGGCCGTACTCGCGCTCGTCCGGCGAGTCGCCGAGCGAGAGGACGTCCTCGACGGCCTTGCGGTTCGCGCGGTCGATCAGCTCGTCGAGCTCCGTCAGCGACTCGGCCTTGTCGACGTCGCGATTGGCGAACGCGTCGAGCGCGACGCGGATCATCTGCTCGGCGCGCTGGCCCATGTCCTCGATCGAGCGCAGGATCGCCTCGTCGGCGACGTCGAGGTCGCCCATCAGCTTCGTCAGCTTCGCGACCGTGACGCAGTAGTCGGCCATGCGCTCGAGGTGCAGGTTGACCCGCAGCACCGCGAGCACGAGGCGGAGGTCGACGGCGACGGGGGTCTGCCGGGCGAGCAGCGACTGCACACCCTCCTCGATCCTCAGGTAGCGCCGGTCGATCTCGTCGTCGAAGGCGACGACCTCGTCCGCGAGCTCCGAGTCGCCGCGCGCCAGCGCGTTGAGCGCCGAGCGCAGCGCGCGCAGGACGAGGTCGCCTTCCTCCTGCAGCGATGCCTCGAGCTGGGCCAGCTCCTCCTGGAACGAGACTCTCATGCAAACCCCCCGTTGCTCCGAGGCCCGGCGGGGTGGGGCCGCATGAACTCGCGGAACTCCCCCGTCACCACGTACGCCACCTGTTCGCCGATGTCGACGGCGTGGTCGCCGATGCGCTCGACGCAGCGCGAGACGACGAGCATGCGCAGTCCGTACTCGCGCTCCTGGGCCGAGCTTCCGAGCGAGAGCGCCTCCTCGACCGCCTGGCGGTTCGCGCCGTCGATCAGGTCGTCGAGCTCGAGCAGCGACTCGGCCTTCGCGACGTCGCGGTCGGCGAACGAGTCGATCGCGACGCGGATCATGTGCTCCGCCCGCTGGCCCATCTCCTCGACCGAGCCGAGCATCGCGTCGCCCGTCACGTCGAGCTCGCCCATCAGCTTCGTCAGCTTCGCGACTGTGACGCAGTAGTCGGCCACGCGCTCGAGGTGCAGGTTCACACGCAGCACCGCGAGCACGAGGCGGAGGTCGACGGCCACCGGCGTCTGCCGCGCGAGCAGCGACTGCACGCCCTCCTCGATCGCGAGCGCGCGGCGGTCGATCTCGTCGTCGAACGCGATGACCTCGTCGGCGAGGACGCCGTCGCCGCGCACGAGCGCGTTCAGCGCGGAGCGCAGCACCCGCAGGACGAGGTCGCCTTCTTCCTGGAGCGCCGCCTCGAGCCGGTCGAGCGACTCCTTGAAAGCCGTCCTCATCGCACACCCTTACCGCGCGGCGCGTCCGGTTGGCGACGCAGACGGACGCGCGAGCAAACCCGCACATCCTGAGGACGGCGCCGCAAGCGTCGCCTCATCCGAAGCGGCCGGTGACGTAGCCTTCCGTGCGCTCGTCGGACGGCTGCGTGAAGATCTTCTCGGTCGAGTCGTACTCGACGAGGATCCCGTGCCTCGAGCCGTCGTCGTTTACCTGGAGGCTGAAGAACGCGGTCATCTCGGCGACACGCGCGGCCTGCTGCATGTTGTGCGTGACGATGACGAGCGTGTACGCGCGCTTCAGATCGTGCATCAGATCCTCGATCGCGGATGTCGCGATCGGGTCGAGGGCTGACGCCGGCTCGTCGAGGAGCACGACGTCGGGCTCGACGGCGATCGCCCGCGCGATGCAGAGGCGCTGCTGCTGGCCCCCCGAGAGCCCGAGCGCCGACTTCTTCAGCCGGTTCTTGACCTC
>JBKPLI010000219.1:0-12069 GCA_046731555.1 Actinomycetota bacterium
GGCCGTAACCCTCCGGCACGCCCACGCGCAGCTCGCGGCCGTCGCGAACGACCTCGCCGGCCGGGAGCGACTCGTCGACCCGCGCGACGAGATCCGCGTCGGCCGCGCCGCCCGGCCTGAGCTCGACGTCCATCGGCGCGCGATGCTATCCGAGAGGAGCCGTACATTCCGGCACGAAGTTCATACGCATCCCTTACCGATCTACGCCCGGCTATCGGTACAACGAGGCGGGATGACCGAGGCGCTGCAGACAATCGAGTCGCTCGGCGCGGAGATCGGCCGCATCGTGGCCGAGCGTCAGGAGCTGCGCGCGGCCGGCGCCTCGCACGAGGTGCTGGAGGAGAACCGCCGCCGCCTGGCCGAGGCGCAGGCGCAGCTGTCGCGGCTTCTCATCGACCGCTACGGCGCGAAGAGCGAAGCCGCCTAACCGCGACGCCGACCGAAGCGCGCCTTCTAGTGTGGCCGTGGTGCGCGCGGAGATCGACAAGCGGGCGATGGTCCTCATCGCGGCGGGCCACCTCGCGGTCGACTTCTCCGGCGGCGCGCTGCCGGGGCTGATCCCGTACTTCAAGGACCAGTTCGACCTCTCGTACACCCTCGCCGCGGTGCTGATGCTCGCGTCGACCGCGTCGTCGTCGGTCGTCCAGCCGCTCTTCGGGCTCTGGTCCGACCGCCGCGGCGCGCTCTGGCTGCTGCCGGCCGGCGTGCTCGTCGCTGCGGTCGGCATGAGCCTCGCCGTGCTCTCGCCGGCCTACTGGCTCGTCTGCCTGTTCGTGGTCGTCTCCGGGCTCGGCAGCGCGGCCTACCACCCGGAGGGCTCGAAGATGGCCGCGTACGTCAGCGGCCGGCGCCGCGCGACGGGGATGTCCGCGTTCTCGATCGGCGGCAACGTCGGCTTTGCGCTCGGGCCGATCGCCGCCGCGTCGCTGCTCGCCGGGCTCGGCGCACGCGGGCTCCTGCTCGCGATCCCGGGCGCGATCGTCGGCGGCGCCCTCGCGCTCGGCTACCGCTACCTCGGCTCGTTCGTCCCGCGCGGCGGCCGGTCGCCGCGCTTCGGCGGCGGGGATGACGACCCGGGCGCGCTCGCGACGCTGCTCGGCGTGATCACGTTCCGGAGCTTCGCGTGGTTCGGGCTCGTGACGTTCGTGCCGCTCTGGGAAGTCTCGCTCGGCCACTCGAAGGCGTACGGGAGCCACCTGCTCTCGGCCGTGCTGCTCGTCGGCGGCATCGGCACGATCCTCGCCGGCCCGCTCGCAGACCGCTTCGGCGCGTGGCCGGTGCTGATCGTGGCCGGCATCGCGACGCCGACGCTGATCGCGATCTACCTGCTCGTCGGCGGCACCGTCGGCGCGATCGCGATCGTGCTCGCCGGCCCGTCCGTCGTCGGCACCTTCGGGATCACGCAGGTGATGGGGCAGGAGTACCTGCCCAGTCGCCTCGGCCTCGCATCGGGGCTCGTGATCGGCCTCTCGGTCGGCCTGGGCGGCGTCGGCTCGGTCCTGCTCGGCGCGGCGGCGGACGCGTTCGACCTGCGCGCCGCGATGTGGCTCTGCGCGGCGACGGGTGTCGTGGGCATCCTGCTCGCGCTGCGGCTCCCGCGCGAGGTCGGCAGGGCCCGCGAGCCGGCGCCCGCGGCGATCTAGGATCCCCGACTGATCGGTCAATCAGCCAGGAGGGCGAAACGTGGCAGCCAAGGACTTCTTCGCAGGGCTCGAGTCGCGGGTGGACGAGTCGAGGCTCGCGGGAGTGAACAACTCGTACCTCTTCGACATCGAGGGCGAAGGGCAGTGGTTCGTGGACGTGAAGGACAGCAAGCTCACGGTGACCGAAGGCGGCGGCGACGCCGACGTGACGATCACGACGAGCGGCGAGACCTTCGACAAGATCGCGGCCGGCGAGCAGAACCCGACGACGGCGTACATGACCGGAAAGCTGAAGATCAAGGGCGACATGGGCGCCGCCATGAAGCTCCAGAAGCTGTTCTGAGCACCGCGGCCGCCGCCGACGAGCACCGGGACGAGCGCCCGGCCTGGTCGCTCGCCGCCGCGGACGTCGCGCGCATCGGGATCGACGTCGAGCCGCCCGGGCGAATCGACCGAGCGTGGGCGCTCGGCGACGCGACGGGCCGGGGCGTGAAGGTGTGCGTCGTCGACAGCGGCGTCGAGCGCGGCCATCCGAGCGTCGGCGAGATCGCGCGCGCCGTCGCCGTGCAGGTCGACGACGACGGCAGCGTGTCCGTCGTCGACGACGCCGACGGCGACCTCTGCGGGCACGGCACCGCGTGCGCGGGCGTCGTGCGCGCGCTCGCGCCCGAGGCGGAGCTGCACTCGGTGCGCGTCCTCGGCGCCGGCTTCACCGGCGCAGGGCCGGTGCTGGTCGCCGGCCTGCGGTGGGCGGTCGAGCAGGGCTACGACGTGATCAACATGAGCCTCTCGACGACGAAGCGGCAGTTCGCCGAGGTGCTGCGCGAGCTGACCGATACGGCGTACTTCAACCGGTCCGTCGTCGTCGCGTCTGCGCACAACATGCCGGTCGAGTCGTACCCGTGGCGCTTCTCGTCGGTGATCTCGGTCGGGAGCCACGAGGCGCCCGACCCGCTCGTCTTCTACGCGAACCCGGAGCCGCCGGTCGAGTTCTTCGCACGCGGCGTCGACGTCGAGGTCGCGTGGCTCGGCGGCGGCATGATCCGCGCGACCGGCAACAGCTTCGCCACGCCCGCGATAGCGGGAATCTGCGCGCTCGTGCTCTCGAAGCACCCGGAGCTGACACCCTTCCAGGTGAAGAACGTGCTGTACCTGATCGCATCGAACGTGGGCGGCGCCGCGTGAGCGACCTGCGCGACGCGGTCGCAGCGGGTGTCGTCGCGTCGGAGGAGCGGTGGGGGCTGCTCCTGCGGTCGATCGTCGAGGTCGCGCGCGCGATCTTCGGCGCGAGGGCGTCGTCGATCCTGCTCCACGACACGACGACGGACGAGCTCGTCTTCGCGGCGGTCGCGGGCGAGGGCTCGTCGTCGCTCATCGGCACCCGCCTCCCGTCGGACACGGGCATCGCCGGCTGGGTGCTCTCGTCGCACACGCCGCTCGTGCTCGAGGACGTCCGCAACGACCCGCGCTTCGCCCGAAACGTCGCCGAGACGACGGGCTACGTCCCGAACGGGCTCATGGCGGTACCGCTCGTGTACGAGGAGCGCACCCTCGGCGTGCTGCAGGTGCTCGACCGCCCGCACCGCTCGAAGTTCTCGCTGCAGGAGATCGAGCTCCTCGGCCTGTTCGCGAGCCAGGCCGCGATCGCGGTCGACCTGCTCGTCTCGGCCCGCAAGGCGCGCGCGGTGCTCGAGGACGAGCCCGCGGACGTGGGCGTCGTCGCGCGCCTCGCGGCGACCCTCGAAGGGCTCGACGGCGAGCGGCGCGAGACGGGCCTGCGGCTCCTCGCCGACCTCGAACGGTTGCTCTCGCGTTAACGGAACGTGGTCCGGGACCAGGTTCGGTAAGGAGTTCGTTAAGAGATCGACTGCCGGATGAGGCGGTCGACGCGGGCCCAGATCGCCTTCTGCGCGGGCGGGTCGGTGCGGTAGACGCTCATGTGGTCGGCCACGAAGCTCTTGTTCGAGCGGACGAGCTCGCCGTGGATCTGCCCGTTCGTGATCCCGAACGAGTGCAAACGGTCGAGGAGCTCGACGGCGCCCGCCGCGCCGACGCCGGTGTCGCGGTCGCCGACGAGGAGCCAGATCGACGTCGTCGGCGGGATCCTCGCGAAGTCCGTCGGCGGCTCGTACGACGGGTTGATCGTGCCGGGGTAGACCGCGATCGCGCCGCGCGGCTTGAGGTACGCGGCCGCCTCGACCGCCAGGCGCCCGCCGCGCGAGTGGCCGACGAGCACGAGCGGCACCTTCGGCCGTCCGAGCCGGGCGAGTCCGTTCCGCGTACCCGCGACGACACCGTCGCGCGCCCGCGGCTCGCCCCGCCGCGCCTCGTAGCGGGCGTAGACGACGTCGTACCCCTCGTCCGCGAGGTGCCGCTGCCAGCGCTTGAAGTCGAGCCGCTGCGGTGCGGGCGAGAGCCCGTGGAGCAGCACGACGACCGCCTTCGGCTCGCCGCGGGCGTGCGTCACCCACACCTGCTTCGCGCCGGCGCCGAACGGGCCCTCGATCTCCGCCGCGTTGCTCCCGCCGCCGCAGCCCGCGAGCACGGCGACGAGGACGACGGCGCTACTCGTCCAGCTCCACCAGGACCGCGCCGCCGGCGACACGATCGCCCTCCTGCACGTGGACCGCGCGCACCGTCGCGTCGTACGGCGAGGCGAGCGGCGTCTCCATCTTCATCGCTTCGAGTACGACGAGCGGCTGCCGCGCCGCGACTGTTAGGCCTTCGTGAACGAGCACCTTGATCACGGTTCCCGGCATCGGCGCAACGACCGTCGACGACTCGGCGCCCGGACCGTGCGCGTGCGCGGCTGCGTCGACGTCGGGCGGCGCGTGGGGTGGAGGGGCGGGCAGGTTCAGCCGCCAGGCGCCGCGCCACGGCCCGTCGGGCAGCGCGGCCGGCGGCGCCGAGAGCGGCGGGAACTCGGTCAAGAACGCGGTCGTCGCCTCGCCCGCGCGGACGACCGGGTGGGCGACGAGCCAACGCAGAAACGGCAGGTTCGTCGTGACGCCGCCGACCTCCGTCTCGCCGAGGGCCGCGCGCAGTGCCTCGAGTGCCTGGTCGCGCGTCTCGCCGTGCGCGATCAGCTTCGCGATCATCGGGTCGTACGCGGTGCCGATCTCGTCGCCCTCCTCGACGCCCGCGTCGACCCGCACGCCGCGCGGGAGCCGCAGGCGCTCGACGCGGCCCGCCTGCGGGAGGAACGTGCGCGGATCCTCGGCGTAGAGGCGCACCTCGACCGCGTGCCCGCGCGGCTCGGGCGCGTGCTCCCACGGCTCGCCCTCGGCGATGCGGATCTGCGCGGCGACGAGGTCGATGCCCGTCACCGCCTCCGTCACCGGGTGCTCGACCTGGATGCGGCCGTTCAACTCCAGGAAGAAGAACTCGTCGCCCTCGACGACGAACTCGGCCGTGCCCGCGCTTCGATAGCCGACCGCGCGCGCGAACCGCACCGCGGCGTCTGCGATCGCCGCGCGGAGCGACGGGTCGAGGCCGGGCGCGGGCGACTCCTCGAGCACCTTCTGGTGGCGGCGCTGCACCGAGCAGTCGCGCTCGCCGAGCGCGAGCACGTTGCCGTGCGCGTCCGCGAGCAGCTGCACCTCGACGTGCCGCGGCCGCTCGAGGTAGCGCTCGAAGTAGACGCGATCGTCGCGGAACGCGGACTGTGCCTCGCGGCGCGCGGCCTCGACCGCCTCGTCGAGCTCCTCGCGCGTGCGCACGATCCGCATCCCGCGTCCGCCGCCGCCGGCCGCAGCCTTGACGAGCAGCGGCGGCTCCTCGACCTCCGGCACCGTCGGCACGCCCGCCTCGGCCGCGATCCGCTTGGCCTCGAGCTTGTCGCCGCCCTTCCGCAGCGCGTCGGGCGGCGGGCCGATCCACGCAAGACCGGCCGCCTCGACCGCCGCGGCGAAGTCCGCCTTCTCGGCGAGGAAGCCGTAGCCGGGGTGTACCGCGCCGGCGCCGGTCTCGCGCGCGGCCCGCATGTGCTCGGCCGCATCGAGGTACGACGCGATCTCGACCGTCTCGTCGGCCGAGCGTGCGTGCAGCGAGCCGGCGTCGTCCGGCGCGACGACCGCGACGGTCGCGATCCCGAGCTTGCGGCACGTGCGGAAGACGCGCACGGCGATCTCGCCGCGGTTCGCTACGAGGAGCTTGCGGACTTCCACAACGCGAGAAGCGTAAGGACGCAGACGGCGGCCAGCGCCAGGTACGGCACTGCGTCGCGCGTCGCCTGCGCGATCGCGCCGCCGAGCGCGGCGCCGCCGGTCTGCCCCGGTGCCCACGCGAGCGTCACGAGCGCGAACGCGTAGCCGTAGTCGAGCCCGTGCTCCTCGGCCTCGTTCGTGAGCAGCGTCATGCCCGGCGTGAAGAACGTCCCGAAGGCGACCCCGGCCGCGACGACGAGGAACGCGAGCGTGAAGCGGCTGTCCGGCCACGGCAGCAGCGCGGCGACGACGATCGACGCGGCGAGGCCGACGCGGATCGGCACAAGCGGGCCGCGCCGGTCGGAGATGCGGCCGAGCATGACGTTGTTGACCGACTCGAGCGCGGCCGCGACGAGGAACGTCGCGGCGATCGCGGCCGCGCCGAAGCCGAGATCGGAGAGCCGCAGCGGTGCGAGCACGCCGAGCGTTCCGAAGAGGAGCGCCGGCAGCGTCACGAACCAGATCGCGCCGAGCACCGACGGCCTCCGCGCCGTATCGACCAGCACCGAGAGCGGCTGCGGCTCCTCGGGCCGCTCTGCGGGGATGAGCGCCGCCCAGCCTGCCATCGCCATCGACGCCAGCGCGACCACCGTGAAAGTCGCCTGGATGCCGGCGACGCCCGCGACGCCTCCCACGACCGGGCCGAGCAGCGCCCCGGCCACGGCCGCCGCGAACGCCTGGCCAATGAGCGCGCCGCGGCGGTCGCGGGGCGCGCTCGCGACGAGCCATGCGAGCGCTCCCGTCCACGAGAACGCGCTCGCGATCCCCTGCGCGAACCGGGCGAGGACGAGCTGCCAGGCCGTGTCGCCGAACGCGAAGAGGATCATCGAGAGCCCGACGCAGAGCATCCCGCCGAGCACGGTCGGCTTCACGCCCGCGCGCGCGGCGACGATGCCGCTGGGGATCGCACCGAAGAACGCGCCGGCCGGGTACGCGGCCGCGAGCACGCCCGCGCCGGTCTTGCCGAGGTCGAGCGTCTCGGCGTAGTGCGGCAGGAGCGGCGTCAGCGCGGTGTAGAGGACGGTGTCGGCGAGGACGATCGCGCTCGTCAGCGGCAGCACGCGGGTCATCGGCGAGTGATAGCAGCGCAGTGGTGGGCTGCAGATCCACCGGCTAGGCTGTCGCGTCTCCGTGCGGCTGCTCCGGGTCGTCATCCTCGCCGCGGCGCTCGCGCTGCCGGCGTCCGCCTCGGCGGGCACCGTCTTCCTCGTCGACGGGCGCGGGTGGGGCCACGGCGTCGGGATGTCGCAGTGGGGCGCGGAGGGCGCCGCGCGGCACGGCTGGGACTACCGCCGGATCCTCGCGCACTACTACTCGGGCACGACCCTCGAGGCGTGGCACCCGAAGCCGGTGCGCGTACTGCTCGGGCGCGGCCGCGCCAAGATGCGGATCGCATCGCCGAAGGCGTTCCTGGTCGCCGACGCGCGCGGGCACGAGCTGCACCTGCCGGCCCGGGCGATCGTGCTCGACAAGCGGCTGACGCTGAAGAAGCGGAAGCTCGTGCCGCCGCTCCGGTTCAGGGCGGGTGCCGAGCCGCTGACGCTCGACGGGCGCGGCTACCGCGGCGACCTCGTCGTGAAGCGCCGGCCGGGCGGGCTGATGGTCGTGAACGAGCTGCCGCTCGACCGCTACCTGCGTGGCGTCGTCCCGTGGGAGGTGCCGAAGGACTGGCACGAGGCGACCTACCGCGCGCAGGCGGTCGCCGCGCGGTCGTACACGCTCGCGACTCTGCATCCCGGCCAGGACTTCGACCTCTTCCCCGACCAGCGCGACCAGATGTACGGCGGCATCGCGGCCGAGCGGCCGAGCACGAACCTCGCGATCGGCTCGACCGCGGGCGAGGTGCTCACGTGGGGCGGCCGCGTGATCACGGCCTTCTACCACTCGACCTCGGGCGGCCGGACGTCGTCGGTGCACGACGCGTGGCCGAAGGCGAAGCAGGTGCCGTACCTCGTCTCGGTGCCGGACCCGTACGACGCGATCTCGCCGCACCACGTATGGCCGACGCAGGTGCTGACGCCGGAGCAGGCAGCGCGGAAGCTCGGCGTGCGCGCGGTGCGCGACGTGGTCGTGCTGCGCAACTCGTCCGGCCGCGCCCGCGCGCTGCACGTGCTGACGCTGCGCGGCTGGCAGGACCTGCCGGGCGCGGCGGTGCGCGAGAAGCTCGGTCTCGGCTCGACCGACTTCCAGGTGAACGCGATGTCGCTCGACGCGCCGGCCCGGCCGACGCTGTACGGCGGGCGCATCGCGCTCCGCGGCTGGGTGCGCGGCCTCGGCACGGCACGCGTGCAGGTGTGGACGGGTCACGGGTGGCGCGTCGCCGGCCGAGTCCACGCGAAGGCCGACGGGCACTTCGCGACGTCGCTGCGCGCGAGCGCCTCGACGCGCGTCCGCCTTGCGTACAACGGCCTCGCCGGACCGGAGGTGCCGGTGCTCGTCGCGCCGCGCGTGCAGGTGGCGTCGAGCGGCACGAAGCTCAGCGTGCGCGTCGCGCCGTCGCTGCCGCTGCGGATCGAGCGGCTCACGCGCGCGAAGTGGACGGCGGTCGCGCGCGGACAGGGGCGCTTCGCGCGCTCGCTGCGCCCGGGCTCGTATCGCGTGCGCGTAGTCGCGAACGGCGCGTACACGACGGCGGTCAGCGCGCCCGTCGGGCTGCACTGACGGCGTAATGTTCCGGGTGTGTACGCCCGGGTGCACACGCTGCAGACGACGGAGGAGCAGTTCGAGCGCGGGCTGAAGGTCGTCCGCGACGACCTCCTCCCGTGGGCCCGCGAGAGCTCGGGCTTCTGCGGCCTGATCGGCCTCACCGACCGCGAGGCCGGGCGCACGCTCGTGATCACGCTCTGGAAGGACGAGGAGTCGGCGACCGCGAGCGCCGACGCCGCCGTGCGCCTCGGCGAGCTCGCCGATGCCTACAGCGGCGCGACCCGCGTCGGCATCGACAGCTACGAGGTCACGCTGTTCGACCTCGTCGTCTAGGCGCTCGCGACATGTCCGCTCGGGACGTGTGCGGGGTCAGACCCCGACGTGTCCGAAACGGACAGTAGTCGCGGGTGAAACGCCAGTGGTGGCGTGTGCTTCGTAACGAAATGCGCGCGAAATAACCGTCCGTTCTGGACATGTCGGGGTCAGAGCCCGACATGTCCGAAAGGGACTAGTGGTCGCCCCACGACGGCGGGCGCTTCTCGAGGAACGCGCGCAGCCCTTCCTGCCCCTCGGGGCTCGTCCTGTGCTCGGCGATGCGGCGCGCCGTCTCGTCCGCCGGCAACGCGGCGCGCGCGAGTTGCTTCGCCGCGCGCGCGGCGGCAGGGCCCGCGCTGAGCAGCTCGCCGACCGTGCGCTCCACGGCCGCATCGAGGTCGTCCGTCACCTCGTGCACGAGGCCGATGCGAAGCGCCGTGTCCGCGTCGAAGCGCTCGCCGCTCACGAAGTAGCGGCGGGCGGCGCTGGGGCCGATCTTCGCGAGCGCGAACGGGGAGATCACCGCGGGCACGATGCCGAGCTTCACCTCGCTGAACGCGAACACCGCGTCGCGCGCCGCGATCACGACGTCCGCGCACGCGACGAGGCCGCAGCCGCCGCCGAGCGCGTGACCCTGCACGCGTGCGACGACCGGCGCCGGGCAGCCGTCGATCGCGTCGAGCATCGCGCGCAACCGGAGGGCGTCGGCGACGTTCTCGTCGTACGAGAGGTCGATGGACGAGCGCATCCACTCGACGTCGGCGCCGGCCGAGAACGACGCACCGTCGCCCGCGAGCACGACGGCGCGCGCATCGCCGACCTCCGCGAATGCCGCCGTCAGCTCCGCGATCAGCGACGCGTCGAACGCGTTGCGGCGGTCCGGCCGCGCCATCGCCACGCGCAGGATCGGGCCGTCCCGTTCGACACGCAGCGAGCTCACGCCGAAAGCTTTTACACGTTCGGCGCGATTCCTTACGGCGCGACCACTGCGGCGCAACACGCGCGTACCAGGATCTGCCTCGTCAAATCCGAGGGAGGCAGGTCTCATGAGGATCATCATCGCCGCGGTCGCAGCGGTCGGTCTCGCGACGGCCGCAAGCGCCGCAGACACCGCGCGCGCGACGTTCCCGGGCGCGAACGGGCGCATCGCGTTCGCCCGCCAGTACCCGGGCGACGGCAGCCTCTACAGCTCCGACGTCTGGCTCGCGAACGCCGACGGCACCGGGCTCGTCCAGCTCACACACCACTACGGGTACGACGGCAACCCGAACTTCTCGCCGAACGGGATACGGGTGCTCTTCGAGTCGAACCGCCGCGGCGACACGGATCTCTTCACCGTGAACGCGGACGCGAGCGGCGAGCACGAGCTGACGTTCTCGATCGGCACGGACCAGGACGCGACGTGGTCGCCCGACGGCCGCCGCATCGCGTTCGAGACGAGCCGCAACGGCGCGTCCGAGATCTACGTCATGGACGGCGACGGCGGGCACCAGACACGGCTCACGAACGATCCGGCGTTCGACCAGGACCCCGCGTGGTCGCCGAACGGCGCGCGGATCGTCTTCACGAGCACGCGCACCGGGCGGAAGCAGCTCTGGTCCATGAACGCCGACGGCTCGGGCCAGACGCAGCTGACGGACGGCGCGAACATCGGCGGCGAGAACCCCGCGTGGTCGCCGAACGGCCGGACGATCGTGTTCGACTCCGACCGTGACGAGCTCGGCAACCTCGACCTGTACGAGATGAGCGCCGACGGGTCGAACGTGCGCCGGCTGACGCAGAGCGGCGCGCTCGACGCTCTGCCGACGTACTCGCCGGACGGCCGCACGATCCTGTTCGAGAGCGACCGGACGGCGAAGGGGAACCGCGAGCTGTTCACGCTGCGTGTGGGCGCGGCCGAGTCGCAGGTGCGGCGCGTCACGCACGACCGCATGTGGAACGTCGCGCCGGACTGGGGCGTCAACCGCAACCTCCGCGGCTGCACGATCACGGGCACGATCAACGCCGACCGGATCGTCGGCACCTCAGGGAACGACGTGATCTGCGCGCTCGACGGCGGCGACCGCATCTCCGGGCTCGGCGGCAACGACACGCTGCTCGGCGCCGGCGGCGCAGACGTGCTCGACGGCGGCGCGGGAATCGACAGGCTCGTCGGCGGCGCGGGCGGCGACACGCTGCTCGCGATCGACCGGCGCAGCGACCTCGTCGACGGCGGGCCGGGACGCGACGGCGCGAAGGCCGACAAGCGCGTCGACCGGCTGATCTCGGTCGAACGTGACCTGACGGTCAAGAAGAAGCGCAAGCAGTAGCGCGTCCCACGGCGGAGGCGTCGGCCGCGGCGCCTCCGCACCCGCTCACGACTCGAGCGCGACGCCGCGGTGCGTCAGCTCGTCGGCGATCGACACGGTCGCCTCGACGCCGAACACCTCGGCGATGTCCGGGTCCTTGCCGATCAGTTCCCGCGCGGAGGACAGAGACCGCAGGTCTTGGTCCGCCGCTTCGCGCGAGGCCCAGAGGTAGACCGCGCCCCAGCGGTCGGTCGCCTCGTCGGCGATCCACGCCTTGAAGAGGAGGCCCGGCACGCGCTCGAAGGCCGCGACCGACTCGTCGCGGAGGTAGTCGCGCAGCTCGTCGATCGTCGTGAGCGAGTCGGCGAGGTTCCAGAGCACGAACCGGACGACCGGCGCGCTCACGACCGCAGGTCGCTCGCCGGCAGCTTGGCGATCAGCGCCTTGATGTCGCGCAGGACGTCGACCTCCTCGTGGCCGAAGTCGTCCAGGAACGCGTGCAGCGCCGAGGAGAGCAGTCGCAACTCGGCGTCCGTCAGCTCGATCGTGTGCATGTGGTGCGCCTCCTGTCGGTCTCGCCCGACTCTAGCGAGTGATCCGACGGAGACGCCGCGCGGGACCGCCGAGCGCGGAGCGGAGCACGTGCTGCCCGTCGACGAGATCGGCCGCGCGCTCGCGGGCGTGAACGACCGGTAGCTACATCCGGAAGATCCCGAACGTCGTGTCCGGGATCGGCGCGCTCAGCGCGGCCGAGATGCCGAGCGCGAGCACGCGGCGCGTGTCGAGCGGGTCGATGATCCCGTCGTCCCAGAGGCGCGCGGTCGAGTAGTACGGGTTCCCTTCGGCCTCGTACTTCGCGCGGATCTCGTTCGGGTCGGCGTCCCCGACCATCGTGAGCACGGTCGCGGCCTGCTCGCCGCCCATCACCGAGATGCGCGCGTTCGGCCACATCCAGAGCTGCCGCGGCCCGTA
>JBKPLI010000220.1:0-5903 GCA_046731555.1 Actinomycetota bacterium
GTGGTCAAGCGCTGGCGACTCGGGCTCCGCCGGTGACGCTTTCGCTCTGCTCCATGACGGGCAGCGACGAGCCTCGGCGTCTCGCCGCCATACTCGACCTGTTCCGTCCCGTCGTGGACGAGATCGTTGTCGCGGTCGACGACCGGCGCCCCGAGACCGCCGCGGTGCTCACCGCGCACGCGGACCGGCTCGTGCTCTTCTCGCACCGCGAGCCGTGCGATCGCCCGATCCCGTGGCTCTTCGACCTGTGCAACGGGCGGTGGATCCTCAACGTCGACGACGACGAGGTGCCGAGCCGGCGCCTGCTCAACGAGTTGCCGCGTCTCGTCGCGCGCGACGACGTGACGCACTACTGGATCGCGCGCCGCTGGCTCTTCCCGGATGTCCGGACGTACCTCGACGAGCCGCCGTGGTCGACCGAGTATCAGCTCCGCCTCGTCCTGGCCGACCCGCGCTTCCTCCAGTTCTCCGACGAGTTCCACCGGCCGGTCGTTTGCCACGGCCCGATGCGCTTCGTTCAGGCGCCGCTCTGGCACCTCGACACGGTCATCAACTCCGTGGAGCGACGGCACGAGAAGGCTTTGCGGTACGAGCGCGAACGACGCGGGATGCGGATCGCCGGCTTCTCGCACAACAGCGGCCTGTACCTCCCGGAGCTCCGGGAGGTTATGCGGCTCGCGTCGGTACCGCGCGACGACGCGAGGCTGGTCGAGCGCGTCGTCGCGGGCGCGGCGACCGAGGCGCGTCCTTCGTGCGAGCTCGAGCGTGCGACGCGCGGGCAGGTCGACCAGGCGTGGCCTGGAGGACCGTTCGACCAAACGCTCTACCGCGCACGGCTGACGCTGCACGCCGCCGAGCTGCGGATGATCGCTGGGGTCCAGCAGACGGTCGACGTCGTCGTCACGAACACGAGTCGAAAAACGTGGCCGTGGAGCGCCGAGGGGCAACCTGCGATCCGGCTCGGCTACCGCTGGCAGAAGGGATCGGATCCGACGCTGCGGACGACGCTCCCGTGTGATCTCATGCCCGGCGAGTCCGCCGTCGTGCCACTCCACGTCATGGCGCCCGTCGAGGTCGGTGAGCACGTCCTTACCGTCGATCTCGTGCACGAGTTCGTCAGGTGGTTCGGCCTCAACGTCCGCGTTCCCGTCGCCGTGCGGCCACGGCGACGTGTTGCGGTCGCCGGGGAGCCGTCGGAAATCGAGGCGATCCTCGACGTGCTCGTCGACCTGCCCGAGGTCGAGCCCGTGCTCGTCGGGGCGGACGACCTGCTGCCCGACGAGCGCTTCGGTCACGCGCGCATTCCCGGGCTGCGCTCGTTCCTGTTCCCGAGCAGCGGCCGGCCGGGTCCGCGTCTTTTCGAACGGACCGCGCGGCTCCTCATGCGGGGCGCCTTCCGCCAGCGAGGCATCGCCGGAGCATTTCTCCAGGGGATCGCGGGCTGCGACGCCTTCGTGATCGCGGGGGCCGACTGGGACGAGCAGGCGCCGCCGACCCGCGAACGATGGCGTCTTGCTACGACCGTCGCCGCCGCGCGGTCCGTGGGAGTGCCGGTTCTGCGTGTCGGGTCGATCCCGGACGGTCGCGGGCTCGCAGACAGCGCGCTCGAGTCGATTGTCACCCGGCTGGCGCGACCCGTGCGCAGAGACGCGATCGCCGAGTCGCTCGCCGAGCTAGGCTCGCGCCGCCCCTAGCGCAGTCGCTTGCCGGAGGCGACGACCTGCGCGAGCGCGACCTCGGGTAGGTTCGGGCCGGCGGCGAGGAGCTTCACGCCGTCGAGGCAGCGCCACGCGACGCCGGCGTCGGAGTACGTCTTGTTGCCGTCGACCTGGTAGCTCTTCTGGTTGCCGGCGGCGCAGTTGCCCTTGAACGGCACGACCGTGAAGGCGACGGTGTGCTTCGCGAGGTCCGGGTAGCGCTTGTCGGCGACGCGGATGGTGAGGGTGTGCGTCGCCGGGACCCACCGGTACGACAGGTACTGGTAGCGGAACGGCGCGCGCGTCGGGACGTACGCCTGGGCGCCGGCCTTGTGCTTGATGAGCCCCTGGATGAAGACGGGCACGAGCGGTTTCGCGGCCGCCTGCGCGGAGGCTGCGAACACGAGCGCGGCGAGCGTTGCGAGCGCGATCTTCCTCACGGTGCCAGTGTGCCGGGACGATGTGAGGAGCCTGTATAGGCTCCGTGAGGTGATCGATCTGCGCTCCGACACGATGACGCGGCCGTCGCCCGGCATGCGCGCGGCGATGGCAAACGCGGAGGTCGGTGACGAGCAGGAGCGCGAGGACCCGACCGTGCTCGAACTCGAGCGCCGCGTCGCGGAGCTGCTCGGGCAGGAGGAGGCGGTGTACCTGCCGACAGCGACGATGGCGAACGAAATCGCGCTCGTCATCCTCGGCGAACGCGGCAGCGAGCTGATCGTCGAGGAGACGGCGCACATCGTCGTCGCCGAGCTCGGCGGTGCCGCGTTCCACGGCGGGCTGCAGACGCGGCCGCTGCCCGGCTACCGCGGGAGGCTCTCGCCCGAGCAGGTGCGCGCGACCGCAACGCGCGAGGGCGACTTCTGGTCGCCGCGCACGTCGATCCTCGCGGTCGAGGACACGCACAACCATTCGGGCGGCACGCCGTGGCCGCTCGACGAGCTGGAGGCGGTCGTCGACACGGCGCGCGAGCTCGGCCTGCGCGTGCACCTCGACGGCGCGCGGCTGATGAACGCGGTCGTCGCGCAGGGCGTATCGGCATCCGACATCGCGGCGCGCTTCGACACGGTGACGCTCTGCCTCTCGAAGGGGCTCGGCTGTCCGTTGGGCGCGCTGATCGCCGGCCCGCACGAGCTGATGTACCACGCGCGCGTCGAGAAGCACCGCTTCGGCGGGGCCATGCGGCAGGCGGGCATCGTCGCGGCGGCCGGGCTCTACGCGCTCGACCACAACGTCGAGCGGCTCGCGGACGACCACGCGCGTGCCCACCGGCTCGCCGAAGGCTGGGCGGCCGAGGGTGTGCCGGCGGACGTCGATCGCGTGCAGACGAACTTCGTCCAGATCGACCCTGCGCCGCTCGGCCTCGACGCGCGCGGGCTGATCGAGCGCGCCGCCGCGGCTGGCGTCGGCATCACGCCGACGGCCGGCGGGCGCGTGCGTGCCGTGACGCACCTCGACATCGACGATGACGACGTCGAGCGCGCGATCGAGGTGCTGCCGCGTGCGCTCGGCGTGGAGGCGCGTGCCCGCGCCTGACACGCTCGCGCCCGCGCTCGACCGCCTCCTGCGCGAGCGTCAGTCCGACCGGCTGCCGTCCGTCACCGCCGCGGTCGCGCGGAAGGGCGAGCTCGTGTGGTCGGGTTCCGTCGGCGCGGCGAGCATCGAGGACGGACGCGACGCGACGCCCGACACGCAGTACCGCTGCGGCTCGATCACGAAGACGTTCACGGCCGTCTCGATCATGCAGCTGCGCGACGCGGGCGAGCTCGACCTCGACGACCGGCTCGAGCAGCACATCCCCGGCATCGCGAACGGCTCGCCGACGCTGCGGCGGATGCTCGCGCACCTTTCGGGCCTGCAGCGCGAGGCGGGGGAGATGTGGGTCACGGGTACGTCACCGACGGCCGACGAGCTCGTCGAGGGCATGCGCGACTTCGAGTTCGTGCTCGACCCGGCGCAGTCGCACCACTACTCGAACCTCGCGTACGCGCTGCTCGGCGAGGTCGTCGCGCGCAAGGCGGGCATGCCCTACACGGAGTACGTCGACGAGCGGATCATCCGCCCGCTCGGGTTCGCGCGCACGACGTGGACGCCTGCCGAGCCGGCCGCGCAGGGCTACCTCGTCGACGAGTTCGCGGGAACGGTGTGGCGCGAGGAGCACAACGACATCGCCGGCACGGCCGCTGCGGGTCAGCTTTGGTCGACGGCCGGCGATCTCGTGACGTGGGCGCGCGTGCTCGCCGAGGGCCACGAGGGCGTGCTCGACGCCGCGACCGCGGAGGCGATGTGGTTCCCGCAGGTCATGTACCACCCGGATCGCTGGCTCCTCGGGTGGGGGCTCGGCCTGATGCTCGCCAACCGCGAGGGCCGCATTTGGGGCGGGCACGGTGGGGCGATGGCGGGTCACCTCGCCGCGGTGTACGTCGACCGCACGAGCGGCGTCGCGGCCGCGGCGTTCACGAACTCGGGCACGCGCGGCGACATGGACAACTTCGCGCTCACCCTGGGCGAGAAGGCGCTCGAGCTCTGGCCGGACGACGTCGAGCCGTGGGCGCCGGAGTCCGAGCCGCCGGCGGAGGTGCGCGCGCTGCTCGGCCGCTGGTGGTCGGAGGGGAACGAGTTCGAGTTCTGGTGGGAGGGCGGGAAGCTCAACGCCGTCCCGAGGTCGCTGCGCGGCAAGCGGCCGGCGGCGGAGGTCGAACCGGTCGGCGACGGGACGTTCCGGGTCGCGAAGGGCTACGAGCGCGGCGAGCGGCTGCGCGTCGACGGCGACCGGCTGATCTGGGGCGGCTACGCGTTCACGCGCGACCAGCGTCCGTTCAGCGCGCTCTGAGACGGTGGGGCCGGTTCGGCCCATGGGTACCCATGTGCGTTGGGCCGGTGCGGCCCAGGGGTACCCAGGTGCCTGTGCCTACCTGTCCCCGGCGGCCAGGTAGAGCAGCGCGACGCCGACGTAGATCCCGACGAGCATGAAGCCCTCCCAGCGGTGCGAGCGGCCGTCGCGGATCACGAAGCCGACGCCGAGCGCGGCGAGCCCCATCGTCGCGATCTCGACCGGCCGGAACGAGAGCGAGAGCCCGTCGCCGACGACCCACGAGAGGAGTGCGATCGCCGGCGCGACGAAGACGGCGACCTGGGCGCTCGACGCGACCGCGATCTCCGTCGCGAGCCGCGTGTTGCCGCGGTGCGCGATCACGACGGCGCCGCCGTGCTCGGCCGCGTTGCCGACGATCGCGACGATCACCGCTGCGATGAAGAAGTCCGGCAGCCCGGCGGAGTGGCCGAAGCCTTCGAGCGAGTGCACGAGCACCTCGCTGATGAACGCCGTCATCACCGTCGCCGCGCCGAGGACGCCGAGCGCCAGTGGCAGCGACCAGCTGCCGTGCGACGCCGCGGGCCGCGCCGCCTCCCGGTGCACGCGCAGGTTGCGGATCGTGACGACGAGGTACGTGAGCAACAGCACGATCGCGACCGGGACGGTGACGAGCGCGAGCGTGTGCGTGTTCGGGTCGCCGTTCCAGCCGGGGATCGACGGGACGAGGAACAGCGCGACCGCGAAGAGCACGATCCCGAGCTGCAGCAAGAGCGAGCGGCGGTCGACCTCGCCCTCGCCGCCGAAGATCATCGCGAAGCCCAGCACGAGCAGGATGTTCGAGACGACCGAGCCGGTGATCGATCCGCGCACGACCTCCGGCAGACCTTCGCGCACCGCGAACAGCGCGATGATCAGCTCGGGGGCGTTCCCGAAGCTCGCGTTGAGGAAGCCGCCGACGCCCGAGCCGACGTGTTCGGCGGCGTGCTCGGTCGCCTCGCCGATGAGCCAGGCGAGCGGGATGAGCGCGGCGGCCGCGAGGACGAACAGCACGACGTCGCTCGCGTCGAGCGCGAATCGTACGAGTAAGACCACGGGCGTGAGCGCGAGGGATGCCCACAGGACCTTCCGCGCCACGCGGCTAGCCTAGCGGGCCGTGCTGAAGGCAGTCCTGTTCGACTGGAACAACACCCTCGTGGAGTTCACGTGGGACGACGAGCTGCTCGCGGCCGGCCACCGCGCCGGGCTCGCGACACTCGGACGCGAGGACGAAGCAGACGCCTTCACCCAGCGCTTCAGCACGGAGGTGTTGCCCGCGCTGGTCCCCGGGGAGGACTACCACGCGACCCTGCGCGGGCTGTTGGGGGACGTGTCGGACGACGAGATCGACCGCT
>JBKPLI010000221.1:0-3437 GCA_046731555.1 Actinomycetota bacterium
GCCAGCCGCTCGCGCTGGCCGTGGCCGCTGCGGCGGTCGTCGGGCTCTCGGCCGGGATCCCGTTCGCGCCGTCGTTCGCGGGCGCCGCGGCCGCGCGTCCCGATGCCCCTGCCGCGGCGGTCGGGCTCGTGAACATGACGGCCGCCGTGACGATCCTCGTCGCGACGCCGCTCATCGGGCTCTCGTTCTCGCTCCCGGGCGACGGCCGCTTCGGCTTCGTCGTGCTCGGCGTGCTGTGGGCGCTCGCCGCGCTGAGCGTCAACGGCGGCGCGCGACGATGACGCCCGCCAGGCAGAGCGCGCCGCCGAGGTAGGCGAGCGTCTGCGGCGTCTCGCCGAGCAGCGCCCACCCGAGCACGATCGAGATCGGCGGCACGAGGTACGTCGTCGCGCCGAGCCGGCCGGCGTCGGTGCGCGCGAGCGCGTACGCCCAGGTCGTGAACCCAAGTGCGGTCGGGCCGAGCCCGAGGTAGACGAGCCACGCGACGTGCGCCGGGCTTGCGTCTTCGAGATCGCGCGCGAGCGCGGGTGCGAACGGCAGGCACGCGACCGCGCCGATGACGCAGCAGAGGAACGTCGTCTGGAGCGGCGCGATGCGGCCGACGACGAGCTTCTGCGCCACGAGCGCGGCCGAGTACGCGAGTGCGGCGCCGAGGCAGAGGACGACGCCGAGCGTCGTCGCGCCCCCGGTCGATGTCGCGAGCCCGATCACGAGCACGCCGGCGAACGCGATCGCGCAGCCGGCGACGAGCGTGCGCGGGAAGCCCTCGTGCAGCAGCACGCCGGCGAAGATCGCGACGAGGATCGGGCCGACGTTCACGATCATCGACGCGGTGCCGGCGTCGACGCGGCGCTCGGCCGCGTTGAGCAGGACGTTGTACGCGCAGAACCAGAGTAGGCCGCAGACGAGCAGGTACGGCAGGACGGGGCGGAGGTCGGCTCGTGTCGGAAGGCGCTCGCGGCGAAGCCGGAGGAGGAGCCCGAGCGCCGCGGCGCTGAGGAGCAGCCGGCCGAGCGCGAGCGCGCCGGACGAGAGGCTCTCGCCGGCCGAGCGGATGCCGACGAACGCGGACGCCCAGAGCACGACCGTGACGAGCGCGGCGAGGAGCGCTGTCGACGCGAGCGGGCGGGCGGGCTGTTCGTGTGCGACGTCGACGGCAGGAAGCTTGCGCGCGGAATCCTTCGTCGGAGAACGAAACGAGCGGCGGCTGTCTTTCGTGAGACCGCCGGACTGTCCGTTCGGGACGCGTCCCGAGTCCGCGTGAGACAGTCGGACTGTCCATTCGGGACGTGTCCGTAGTCCGGAGTGGGGACATGGCCGAAAGGGACGACGAGGGACGCAGCCGTGCGCTCGGACCGCGAGGTTTTCCACAGCGGCCGTGGCTATTTGGGACGGCTCTGCAGTCCGGAGTACGGTCGTGTCCGAAAGGGACAGGCGCTACGACCGGCCGAGTCGGCGGTCGCCGGTGATGCGACGCACCTCCTCGAGCGAGGTCACGCCCTGCAGCGACAGGCGCACGCCGTCCTCGCGGAGCGTGCGCATGCCCGCCGCGACGGCGGCGTCGAAGATCTCGTCCGTCGAGCCGTTGAGCAGGACGCGGCCGAGGCCGTGGATCGGCATCAGCTCGTACAGCGCGACCCGGCCCGCGTAGCCCGTGCCGGCGCACTGCAGGCAGCCGCGCGGGTGGTAGAGCACCGGCGCCGCGACGACCGACACGAGGTCCATCTCGATCACCTGCTCCTGCGAGGGCTCGTACGCCTCGCGGCAGTGCTGGCACAGCCGCCGCGCGAGCCGCTGCGACACGATCGCGTTGATCGAACCGGCGAGCAGGTCGGGGTCGACGCCGAGGTTCCGCAGCCGCGCAATGGCGCCGGCCGCGTCGTTCGTGTGCAGCGTCGTGAGCACGAGGTGGCCCGTCATCGCCGCCTGCACGCCGATCTGTGCGGTCTCCTCGTCGCGGATCTCGCCGAGCAGGATCACCTCGGGATCCGACCGGAGGATCGTGCGCAGCCCGCGCGCGAACGTCAGGCCGATGCGTGTGTTCACCTCGGTCTGCATCACGCCCGGAAGCTGGTACTCGACCGGATCCTCGATCGTCGCGATCGACCGCGTCTCGTCGTTGAGCCGGTCGAGCGCCGCGTACAGCGTCGTCGTCTTGCCCGAGCCGGTCGGCCCGCACGTGAGCACCGCGCCGTACGGCTGCGAGATCGCGCGCGCGAACGTGTGCTCCATCTCGGCGCTCATGCCGAGCTCCGAGAGGTCGAGGCGGTTCGTGATGCGCTGCAGGATCCGCAGCACGACCTGCTCGCCGTGCTTCGTCGGCAGGACCGCGACGCGCACGTCGATCGGCTCGCCGCCCATGTAGATCACGAACGACCCGTCCTGCGGCATGCGCTTCTCCGCGATGTCGAGCTGCGCCATCACCTTCACGCGCGCGGCGACCGCGGTCTGCATCGACTTCGGCAGCGGGTCGACGTAGCGCAGCACGCCGTCGACGCGCTCGCGCACGAGCACCTCGCGCGGCTGCGGGTCGAGGTGGATGTCCGAGGCGCCCTCGTTGATCGCGCGGCCGATGAGCGCGTTCACGAGGTCGAGCGCGCCCTCCATCGCCATGTCGTCGAGCTCGTCGTCCTCCGGCGGCACCTCCGTGACCGTGAGGTTCAGCCGGTACGTCCGGTTGATCGTCGCGGCGAGCGCCGACGCGTCGGCGACCGCGAGGCTGCAGCCGACGCCGAGCGCGAGCCGCAGCTCGTCGATCGTGCGCAGGTCCGTCGGGTCGGCGATCGCGACCTGGACGTGGTCGTCGCCGAGGAACCGCACCGGCAGCGCCTGATGCTCGTGCGCAAAGCCCTCCTGCAGGAGCGACGCCGCGCGGGGGTCGACCGCGACCGTGGCGAGGTCGACGAAGTCCATGCCGTGCTGCTCGGCGAGCTCCACGGCGCTACTGCGCGGCGCGATCGGGGCCGGGGCCGGGGCCGCGCGGGCAGTCCGCTCGAACGGCGCGATCCGGAGGCTCAGCGGCGACGGCTCGTCCATTGCCTCTGTATCGGCTCCGCGGCGGCCTCGGTTGAGGGCCGGTTGCGCGAGGCAGGGCGCAGGAGTACGGTCGCCGGGTGCTCCGCCGCCTCGGCCTGACGAGCCTCGTGGTCTGTCTCCTGGCAGCCGGCGGCGCGGGCGCGACGACCGCGCGCGCCGATGGGTCGGCCTCCGACGGGCCGGGCGCCCTCTCGCACTTCGACCTCGCGCGCAAGGACTGCCTCGGCACCGCGCGCAACCGCACGTCCAAGGTCTGGTACACGGTCGCGAACGGCGTCCTGAGCGACGTCTACTACCCGACGGTCGACAACACGAACGTCGAAACGCTGCAATACGTGGTCACAGACGGGTCGACGTTCACCGACCTCCAGACCCGCGACATGACGTACTCCGTCGACGTC
>JBKPLI010000222.1:0-7669 GCA_046731555.1 Actinomycetota bacterium
CACATGAAGGACCTCGCGCGGATGCCTCAAATCGCGCAGGACGTCCTCCACGCCCGCGACGTCTCGGTAGACATCGACCCGACGCGGATCTACGTCGCGGGCAGCAGCATGGGCGGCGAGGAGGCGCTGCTGCTCGCGGCGCTGACGGCGCCCGACGGGCGGCTCAACCGCCTCGGGCCGGCCGGCGAGTGGCGCCTCGCCGGCGCGGCCGCGTTCGACTCGACCTGCGACCTCGCTGCGCAGTGCCGCAACCTGACCGGCCGGCCGAGCGGGAGCGACGCCATCAAGACGGCGATCCGGATGCTGCACGAAGTCGGTGTGAAGCCGCCGCCCACATACCTGAGCGGGTTCAACCTGAACGCCCGCTACGGCACGACGCGCGTCCGCGACGTCGTCGCCTCGCTCACGAGCGACCCGCACCCGGGCGCGGACCTGCCAAACCGGTGGGCGCAGCGGAGCCCCACCGCCTACGCAGCGAAGCTGCGCGGAGCGCGATTCCCGATCCACCTCCTCTACAGCAGCGCCGACACCGTCGTGCTGCGCCAGAAGCAGGACCAGACCGGAAAGCTCTTCGAGCTGATCCGGAGCAACCCGCGCGTGAAGTGCACGGTCGGCACGTGGTTCCACTCGTGCGAGTTCGGCCCGGATTGGCACCGGGTGCAGATCGCCGGCTCGCGCTGTCAGGGCAACTACGTCGGCAGGCTCGACGATGCGCTCCGGTCGGTCGGCTTCCCGGCTCCACCGCCCGTCTGAACTGCCGACGGGCCTGCGATAGTCCGCAGGTGGCTGTGCCGGGACAGCTCGAGGCGATCCAGACGTACAACGACGACTACCGCGGCTGGCCGCTCGCGCCCGTCGACGAGCCTCACCCGATCCGAGGCGCGTTCATGGACCCGCGGCCCGACCCGGATCTCGGCGCGATCTACCACGACGGCGTCGACATCGCAGCGCGCGACGACCGGCCGGAGCGGGGTGCGCCGGCAGGCCGGACGCACCGCGTCTACGCGATCGAGGGCGGCAACGTCGTGCGGGCGACCCCACGCGGTGTGCGTGGACTCGTCGACATCGGCCACTTCCGCTACGAGCACGTCGACGCGCTCGTCCGCGTCGGGCAGCAGATCGACCCCGGCGACCTCATCGGCTGGACGTGCAGGGACACCTGGCACGTCCACCTCGGCGAGTGGATCTTCCCGCCGGACGGCGACCGGATCCTCGTCAACCCGCTGCGGCGCGGCGGCAAGCTGCGGCCGTACTCCGACGGGGCGCCGCCCGACATCCACGAGATCCGCTACTACAGGCCGGCGACGCCCAGCTGGACGCGGCGCGAAGCGAACGTCGCGCGGCTGCCGCAGGCGGGGACGCGGCTGAACAAGACGAGCCTTTCCGGCGTGGTCGATGTGCGGGTCCACGTCGACGATCCGCAGTCCTTCATCGGGTGGTTCGCGGAGCTGCCCTGGCTCGCCGCCCCCCACCACCCGTTCCGCCTCGCCGTGACCGTCACGCAGTCCGCGACCGGCCGGGTCGTCCACGACGCCGACGTCTTCCGCGCCGAGCGCGACGTCTCGACGCCCGCCGGCCAGCATTTCGCGCCCGGCACCGACCAGAACCTGCCCGCGAACGCGTGCATGGACCGCCACGGCACCGTCCGCTGCGACGGCATTTACTGGTTCCGGCTCTTTCCCCGACCGTATTGGGACACGAGGCGACTTCCGAACGGCAAATACCGGCTGCGCATCCGCGCCTGGGACGTGCCGGGCAACATGTCGAAAGCCGAGACGGAAGTCACGATCGACAACTGAGCATCAGCCGCCGACCCGGTTCCGGCCCCGCACGCCTCGAGCTTGCCGCTCTCGATCAGCCGATCGAATCGTCGTCTTCGAGCGGCGCAGGTACGCTGCAGCCGCGCGCTCGAGCACCACGGCACGCAGCTGAACGGTTTCCCGGAGAGGCGGCGTCATCGACACCGCGACCATGGGTCCCGGCATAACGGCCTACCGGCCCTGATGGTCAGCTAGTAGCAGAGGAAGAATGAGCAGCAACTTCATCTTCACCATGGTCCGAGTCTCGAAGTTCTACGGGCCTGAGCGAAAGGTGCTCGACGACATCACGCTGGCGTTCCTGCCCGGCGCGAAGATCGGCGTGCTCGGCCCGAACGGCGCCGGCAAGTCGACGCTCCTGCGGATCATGGCCGGGCGCGAGGAGCCATCTCAGGGACGCGCCGACCTCGCGGCCGGTGCGACCGTCGGCCTGCTCGAGCAGGAGCCGCACCTCCACGAGAGCAAGAACGTGCGCGAGAACGTCGAGGACGGCGTGCGCCACCTGCGCGACCTGCTCGACCGCTTCAACGAGATCTCCGCGCAGTTCGCCGAGCCGGACGCCGACTACGACGCGCTGATCGCCGAGCAGGGGCGCGTGCAGGAACAGATCGACCGCGTCGACGCGTGGAGCCTCGACGCCACGATCGACCGCGCGATGGACGCGCTGCGCCTGCCCGACGGCGACCGCGACGTCACGACGCTCTCCGGCGGCGAGCGCCGCCGCGTCGCGCTCTGCCGGCTGCTGCTCTCGTCGCCCGACCTGCTGCTCCTCGACGAGCCGACGAACCACCTCGACGCCGAGTCGGTCGCGTGGCTCGAGCGCTTCCTCGGCGACTACGCCGGGACCGTCGTCGCGATCACGCACGACCGCTACTTCCTCGACAACGTCGCCGGCTGGATCCTCGAGCTCGACCGCGGTCGCGGCATCCCGTACCAGGGGAACTACAGCGGCTGGCTCGAGCAGAAGAGCGCACGGCTCGCGCACGACGAGAAGCAGGAGTCCGCGCGGCAGCGCGCGCTGAAGCAGGAGCTGCAGTGGGTGCGGTCGTCGCCAAAGGCGCGGCACGCGAAGTCGAAGGCGCGCCTCCAGGCGTACGAGCGGCTGCTCGCTGAGGAGCGCAACGTGAAGCTCGACCGGGTCGAGATCCACATCCCGGCCGGCCCGCGGCTCGGCGACGTGGTCGTCGAGGCGGACGCCGTGTCGAAGGGCTTCGGCGACCGGCTGCTCGTCGAGGACATGTCGTTCTCGCTCCCGCCGGGCGGCATCGTCGGCGTGGTCGGCCCGAACGGCGCCGGGAAGACGACGCTCTTCCGCATGATCGTCGGCGAGGAGACGCCCGACGCCGGTGCGCTGCGTGTCGGCGACACGGTGCAGGTCGCGTACGTCGACCAGGCGCGCGGCGAACTCACGCCGGAGAACAGCGTCTGGAAGGAGATCTCGGGCGGGCTCGACACGATCGAGCTCGGCAAGCGCGAGGTGAACTCGCGCCAGTACGTGTCGTGGTTCAACTTCAAGGGCGGCGACCAGCAGAAGCGCGTGAGCGACCTCTCGGGCGGCGAGCGGAACCGCGTCCACCTCGCGAAGCTGCTGCGGAGCGGCGGCAACCTGCTCCTCCTCGACGAGCCGACGAACGATCTCGACGTGGACACGCTGCGCGCGCTCGAGGATGCGCTGCTCGACTTCGCCGGCTGCGCCGTCGTGATCTCGCACGACCGCTGGTTCCTCGACCGCGTTGCGACGCACATCCTCGCGTTCGAGGGCGACTCGCAGGTCACGTGGTTCGAGGGCTCGTGGCAGGAGTACGCCGCGTGGGTGAAGGAGACGCGCGGCGCGGACGCGCTCGAGCCGCACCGCATCAAGTACAAGGCGCTCGTCCGGCCGGCCTAACCGGACGTGGCCCGGCCGGTAGCGGGTTCCCGCCCCGGCGGCTACGTTGGAGGGCTGTGGCCCGGCCCTCGCTGCCCCCGATCAACGCGCCGATGGCCCCGGACGCGTACGTCGACGTCCTCGCCCAGACGGGGATGGGGATGGTCTCCATCCTCGACACGCGGGGGCGGATCGTCATGTTCGACGCTGCGTGCGAACGCGCGACGGGGTTCAGCGCGGCCGAGGTCATCGGCCGCGACGCGCGCGAGACGGTCATCCCGCCCGAGGAGGCCGAGGGGTTCGCGATCTTCATCGAGCAGCTCAGCGACGAGCCGTCGCCGCGCCCGCAGGTCGGGCACTGGCTGACGCGCGACGGCGACCGGTTGATGATCGCGTGGTCGAACCGCCCGATCCGCGACGACGACGGCACCGTGTCCGGCACGCTCGCCGTCGGTATCGACCTGACGGAGCGCGACCGCGCGTCGGCCGAGCTGCGCAAGCTGCACGCAGAGCTGCAGCGTCGGCTCGACGAGCAGGCGTCGCTGCGCCGCGTCGCGACGCTCGTGGCCGGCGAGGCGGGTGCGGAGCTCGTGTTCGGCGCCGCCGCGGCGGAGATCGCGCGCGTCGCGGGCGCGGACGCGTCGTCGATCGTGCGCTACGAGGGGAACGGGACGACGACGGTAGTCGGGCGCTACGGCGGCGCGGAGGGCGAGTTCCCCGTCGGCTCGGGGATCCCGGTCGACCCCTCGACCGCGATCGGCAAGGTGTTCGCGACGGGGCTCCCGGCGCGCTCTGATGCGTCCGACGTCGAGGGTGTGGTCGCGGCCGCGATGCGTCGCCAGGGGTACACGACATCGGTCGCGGTGCCGATCGGCGCGGCGGGCCACCCGTGGGGTGCGCTCGTCGTCGTCGCGTCGGAGTCGGAGGCGCTCGGCGAGGACGTGGAGCGCCGGCTGGCCTCGTTCGCGGACCTGCTTGCGCTGGCGCTCGCGAGCGCGGACGCGCGCGAGCAGCTGCTCGACTCGCGCGCGCGGCTCGTCGCCGCGGCGGACGAGGAGCGGCGGCGGCTGGAGCGCAACCTCCACGACGGTGCACAGCAGCGGCTTGTCACCCTCGCGCTGAAGCTCGGCCTCGCACGGAACGCGACCGACGACGACGCGCGCGACGAGCTGCTCGCAGCTGCGGAGGTCGACCTGCGTGAGGCGATCGACGAGCTGCGCGCGCTCGCGCGTGGGCTCCATCCGCCCGTGCTGAGCGAGCGCGGGCTCGGGGCGGCCCTGTCGGCGCTTGCACGCCGGGCGCCGCTGCCGGTGACGATCGAGCACGCGCCGACCGAGCGGTTCCCGGCGACCCTCGAGGTGGCGGTCTACTACGTCGTCGCCGAGGCGCTGACGAACGTGGCGAAGCACGCCCGGGCGACCGAGGCGACGATCACGGTCAGGCGCGAGGACCAGCGGCTCGTCGTGACGGTGCGCGACGACGGCCGGGGCGGCGCGAACCCGCGCGGCGGGACGGGGCTCGAAGGGCTCATCGACCGCGTCGAGGCGTTGCGCGGGACGTTCGACATCACGAGCGCGTACGCGACCGGCACGACGCTGCGCGCCGAGTTCCCGCTGTAGCCCGGGCCCTGTCCGAAAAGGGTGTGTGTAGGTGTACACCTATACAGGCGCATATGTACATGTACGTCACGCAGGAGCAGCGAAAACCGCGCGAGACGAGTCCGCAAGCGCGCTCGCCCCGCTAGCCCCGTCGAAGAAGTGGAAGCGCGCCGGGTCGACCGCGAGCCGCAGCGACGAGCCGACCCGGGCGCGCGTCCGGACGTCGATTCGCGCGTTGAAGAGGGTCGTGTCCCCGACGAGCAGCGCCTCGTCGTCGGCCGCCTGCCGGACGTCGTCCGTCCGCACGGGCGGCGCGTCGACGGGGAAGATCACGTGGGCGTCCGCGCCGAGATCCTCGAGCACGGTCACGTGCGCGTCGAGCTGCGGCAGCCCGGGGTCGGCGAACGCCGCATCCTCGAACGCCTCCGGCCGGATGCCGAGGATGAGCCGCTCGACCCCGGGCGCCGGCCGAACGCCTGCCGGCAACGGAATGCGATAGCCGGCGAAGACGACGTCGTCGCCGTCGACCGCCGCGTCGACGAGGTTCATCGCCGGCGAGCCGATGAACGCGGCGACGAAGAGGTTCACGGGCCGCCGGTACAGACCCTGCGGCGTGTCGATCTGCTGGATGCGCCCGTCGCGCATGACCGCGACGCGGTGGCCGAGCGTCATCGCCTCCGTCTGGTCGTGCGTGACGTACACGGTCGTCGTCCGCAGCCGCGCGTGCAGCGCGGCGAGCTGCGCACGCATCGAGACGCGCAGCTTCGCGTCGAGGTTCGAGAGCGGCTCGTCCATCAGGAACGCCTTCGGCTCGCGCACGATCGCGCGGCCCATCGCGACGCGCTGCCGCTGTCCGCCGGACAGCGCCGCCGGCCGACGGTCGAGCAGCTCCTCGAGCTGCAGCATCCGCGCGACCTCGTCGACGCGCCGCGTTGCCTCCGCCTTCTCCGTGCGCCGCACCTTCAGCCCGTACGCGAGGTTCTGCCGCACCGTCATGTGCGGGTACAGCGCGTAGCTCTGGAACACCATCGCCACGTCGCGATTGCGAGGCGCGACGTCCGTCACGTCGCGCTCGTCGATGAGGATGCGCCCCGCGGTGACCTCCTCGAGCCCGGCGATCATCCGCAGCAGCGTCGACTTGCCACAGCCCGAAGGCCCGACGAGCACGAGGAACTCGCCGTCGTTCACCGTCAGCGAGACGTTCTCGACCGCGAGCACGCCCGCGCCGTAGACCTTCGTCGCGCCATCGAGCTCGATCTGCGCCACTACGCCGCCACCGCCTCGCGGCCGTGCACGAGCACGTTGCGCACCTCGAGCTCGTCGTCGAGCACGACCACGTCCGCCGGCCCGCCGACCGTCAGCACGCCGAGCGTCTCGTCGCCGACGACGCGCGCCGGCGCGCCCGTCGCCGCCGCGACCGCCTCCACGAACGGCACGCCCAGCTCGACCAGGTTGCGAATCGACTGGGGCATCGTCACGACGCTCCCTGCGAGCACGCCGTCGCCGCGCCGCGCGACACCGTCGCGCACCGTGACGTCGACGCCGCTCAGACGGAACTCCCCGTCGCCGGAGCCTGCGGCCGCCATCGCGTCCGTCACGAGGGCGAGCCGGCCGCGCGCAGCGCGCCACGTCAGCGCGACCGTCTCGTCCGCAACGTGCACGCCGTCGGCGATCAGCTGCACGATCACGTCGTCGCGCGCGAGCGCCGTGCCCGAGATGCCGGGGTCGCGATGCCCGAGCGGGCGCATCGCGTTGAAGAGGTGCGTCACGGTACGGACGCCGCGGTCGAACCCCGCATGCGCCTCGGCGGCGGTCGCGTCCGTGTGGCCGAACGAGACCGTGATCCCGCGTTCGAGCAGTGCGTCGACGAGCTCGAGCGCGCCCGGCCGCTCGGGCGCAAGCGTCACGTACGTCACCGGCCCCGCGGCGAGCAGCCGCTCGAGCAGCGCGAGGTCGGGTGCGCGGATCGCGTCGACCGGATGCGTCCCCGCCCGCGCCGGCGAGAGGAACGGCCCCTCGAGGTGCACGCCGAGCACGCGCGGGCCGATCGGCTCTGACGGCACCTCGGCGAGCGACGCGACGAGGTCGTCCTGGGGCGCCGTGATGAACGTCGGCTGGAACGCGGTCACGCCCGTCGCGAGCAGCGCCTCGCCGGCGCGGCGGTAGCCCGCCGCGTCGGTGGTGGCAAGGTCGACGCCGCCGAAGCCGTTCACCTGCAGGTCGACGAAGCCCGGCACCGCCGTGCCCGAGCCGCCGCCGGCCAGGCCGGCGCCGACGACGCGGCCGTCCGCGACCTCCAGGTCGCCGGCGACGAGCTCGCCGTCGACGATCGCCGCCGCGACGCCGAGCCTCATCGCGGCGCGAGCGCGTCGCGCACGACGCCGTTC
>JBKPLI010000223.1:0-8475 GCA_046731555.1 Actinomycetota bacterium
CTGCGCGAGCACGCGGACCGCGCGTTCGCGCTGCTCGAGTCGGGCCTGGGCGACTACGCACCGGGGCGCGCGGGATGACGGCCGGCGTCGCGTCGCAGCGCCTCCTCAGCGGCGCCTCGCGCAAGACCGTGCTCACGGTCCACATCGCGAGCGCGGTCGCCCTCGTCGGCACCTCGGCAGGGCTGCTGATCGCCGGCGTCCGCGCCGCGACGCGGAGCGAGCCCGCGCAGGCGCACACGATCTACGAGCTCATGCAGCTGCTCGCGTTCAGCCTCGGAATCCCGTTCTCGTTCGTCGCGCTCGCGAGCGGCGCGACGCTCGCGCTCAGCTCGCGCTGGGGTCTCGTGCGGCACTGGTGGGTGACGGCGAAGCTCGTGCTGCTGCTCGCGACGATCCTCACGGGCGCGCTCGTGACCGGCCGCAGCATCGACGCGATGCTCGAGGACACCCGGCCCGGCGGCACCGGCGACCACGGCGCGCAGTGGACGCTCGTGATCGCCGTGGCCGCGCAGCTCGCGATGGTCGTGACGGCGAACGTCCTCGCGGTGTTCAAGCCGGCGGGCCGCACACCCTGGTCGCGTGAGAGCGCTAGAGGCTGATCGGGATCCGCTCGTCGTGCGGCGCGAGCGCGAAGTGCTCGGACGCGAGCGCGTGGTAGAGACGCAGCGTCGCGTCGCCCTCGACGTCCGCAAGTGTGAACTCCCCCGCCCCGTGCTCGGTCGAGCGGCGCGAGAAGATGTCGATCGTGCGCTCGCGGTCGTCCTCGGCGACCTGCGCGGCGGACGCCGACATGTACAGCGCCTGCCCGGTGCCGACCGCGGCGCGCGAGTCGAAGATCACGATGCTGATCTCCGCGCGCGCCGCGATGTTGCGCGAATGCCGCGCCTCGGGCCGCGACACCCAGATGAACTCGCGGTAGCCGTGGTGCGCGAAGTACACCGGCGACGTCCACGGCGACCCGTTCGCGTCCGCCGTGCCGAGCACGAGGTACGCGCTCGCGTCGACGATCGTCCGGGCGATCGCCGCCAGCTCAGTCGGATCCGTCGTCTCTCTCACAAGGGGGTCACCGAGTGATAGCAAGCCTCTACGACTGGCTGGTCTTCTTCCACGTCCTCGCCGCGATGACGTGGCTCGGCGGGCTCGTCGTGCTGACCGCGGTCGGCGCGTTCGTCCTGCGCGACGGCGACAGCCGCGAGGTCGCGCGCTTCGGCGACACGCTGCGGGCGATCGGCCCGATCGTCCTCGCCCCCGGCCCGATCGCGGTGCTCGCATTCGGCATCTGGCTCGTCGTCGACAGCCCCGCCTGGGACTGGGGCCAGACGTGGATCTGGCTCGCGCTCGTCCTGTTCGGCGCGGCGCTCGCCGTCGGCGCAGGCCACCAGGCCCGTGCCGCGATCCAGTCGCGCAAGGCGGCGGAGGAAGGCCGCGACGCGGACGCGATCCGCCATCTGCGCCGCTGGCTCTGGGGCCAGCTCGCCCTCGTCGTGCCGCTCGTCGTCGCGACCTGGGACATGGTCTTCAAGCCCGGCCTGTAGCGGCTTCCTTACGAGTCCCTGAACGTTCGGTTGCGCGCCCGTGAAACCGACGGCGCGCGCCCACTCGACAGCGGTGCGCGTCGGTATGACGTGTCCACCGTCAGTCGAAGGAGGCGTCATGTCGAAGCAACTCGCGCTCGTCCTCATCGTCGTCGCCGCGGCCGTCGCTGCGCAGGCCGCGCTCGCCGCGCCTGCTGACACGATGAAGCCGCAGCTCGTCCGGACGATCATGGACAAGCAGCTCGGCGAGGTTCTCACGACCGGCACCAAGCAGGCGATCTACGTCTGGAACAAGGAGCCGAAGGGGAAGATCCGCTGCACGGGCGCCTGCGTGAAGGCGTGGCCGCCGGTCTACGTGAAGGCCGGCGTCGTCGTCCCGATGCACGTCAAAGGGATCATGGGCGAGTTCGGCACGGCGCGGCGTGCCGACGGGCGGCGGCAGCTGACGTTCAACCGCCGCGCGCTCTACACGTACGCGCACGAGAAGCCCGGCCAGGTGCTCTGCAATGACGTGGACGGTTGGTTCGCCGTGAAGGTCCACGGATGACGGACGAACCGCGTGAGATGCCCGCCGCCTTCCTCCCCTCTGGGCGGCGGGCGTTTCTCGGGGTCACCGCGCTCGGCCTCTCGTCGCTCCTGTGGGCGAAGCCCGTGTGGCGCACCGTCTCGGTCGCGACGCAGCCGTTGCAGGACGCGCTGCCAGCAGGTCTCGTCCCGTCGGGGTGGCGGATCTACACCGTCGCGGCGACCATGCCGCGCTTCGACCGGCGCACGTGGCGGCTGCGGATCGAAGGCGACGTCGCGAGGCCGGGCTCGTTCACCTACGACGAGTTGCTCGCCCTGCCGCGCGCCGAGCAGGTCTCGGACTTCCACTGCGTGACCGGGTGGTCGGTGAAGAACGTGCGTTGGGCGGGCGTCCGATTTCGCGATCTGCTCGCGCAGGCGCACCCGCACGCGCGGGCAAAGGTGCTCACGTTCGTCTCCGACGAGCGGCCATACGTTGACACGCTGACGTTCGAGCAGGCGTTCCTCGACGACGCGATGCTCGCCTACGAGATGGACGGGAAGCCGCTGCCGCGCGAGCACGGCGCTCCCGCCCGCGTCGTGATCCCCGAGATGTACGGCTACAAGAACGTGAAGTGGGTCGAGCGCGTCGTCGTCGGCACCCACGCGCGGCCGGGCTACTGGGAGCAGCGCGGCTACGACGTCGACGCCTGGGTCGGGCGGTCGAATGCGGCCTGAGTATGTCCGGCGGTTCTCGCGCACCGAGCGCGCCGTGCACTGGGTGCACGCGAGCGCGTTCTTCGTCCTCCTCGGCTCGGGGCTCGTCCTCTACGTGCCGAGCCTGAGCGAGCGCGTGTCACGCCGGCCGCTCGTGAAGGACGTGCACGTCTACACCGCGGTCGCGTGGCTCGTGGCGCTCGCGCTCGTCGTCGCGCTCGGCGACCGGCGCGGGCTCCGGCGGACGCTCCGCGAGCTCGACCGGTTCGACGAGGACGACGTGCTGTGGCTGCGGCGGGTGCCGCGTCCGCAGGGGCGGTTCAACGCGGGTCAGAAGCTCAACGCCGCGATCACGGCCGCGTTCGCCGTCCTGTTCGCCGTCTCGGGCGTGCTGTTGTGGCTGGGCGAGCGCGACACGAGCTTCCGCTTCGCGAGCACCATTCTCCTCCACGACGGGCTGATGTACGTCTCGCTCGTGCTGGTCGCCGGGCACCTCTACCTCGCGCTGATCTACCCCGCGACGCGGCACGCGCTGCGCGGCATGACGCGCGGCTCCGTGCGCCGCGACTGGGCGGCTCGCCATCACGCGAAGTGGATCGGGGGCGCCGAGCCGCCACAATGAGGGGCATGGCGACCGTCCTCGTCGTCGACGACGAGCGGATCGTGCGCGACGTCGTCGTCCGCTACCTCCAGCGCGAGGGCTTCGACACGCTCGAGGCGGGCGACGGCGACACCGCGCGGCGGCTGATCGAGCGCGACGCGCCCGAGCTGGTCGTCCTCGACCTGATGCTGCCGGGCACCGACGGGCTCGCGCTCTGCCGCTGGATCCGCGCGCGCGGCGAGCTGCCGGTGATCATGCTGACCGCCCGCGGCGAGGAGGCCGACCGCATCGTCGGGCTCGAGCTCGGCGCGGACGACTACGTGACGAAGCCGTTCTCGCCGCGCGAGCTCGCGGCGCGCGTGCGCACCGTGCTGCGCCGCAGCGGCCCGCCTGCACGACAGGCCGCGCGACTCGTGTTCGACGACCTCGTCGTCGACGCGGCGTCGCGCGAGGTGCACCTCGACGGCGAGGTGGTGCACCTCACCGCGAAGGAGTTCGACCTGCTGTTCTTCCTCGCGTCGCACCCGCGTCACGTCTTCTCGCGCGACCAGCTGATGGAGCGCGTGTGGGGCTACGAGGCGGCGCGCGACACCGGCACCGTCACCGTCCACGTGCGACGCCTGCGCGCGAAGGTCGAGCGCGACCCCTCCAGCCCGCGGCACCTCGCGACGATCTGGGGTGTCGGCTACCGGTTCGTGCCGTGATCGAGCTCGCGCTCGTCGTCGCCCTCGGCACGCTCGGCGTTGCCGTCGTGGCGACGCTCGCGCTACGGCTCCTGCCGAGCCTGCGCCTGCAGCTGGCTGGCTTCGGGCTGCTGGCGGTCGCGCTGCCGCTCCTCGCGGTGCTGCTCTCGGGCTGGGTGATGTTCCACATGGGCGCGGACGTGAAGATCCTCGCCGTCGCCGCCGCCTCCTCGGCGGCGGCCGTCGGGGCCGCGCTCATGCTCGCGACGACGTTCGCACGCCGCATCGACCGGCTGCGCTCCGCGTCGCGGCGGCTCGCCGCCGGCGACCTCGACGCGCGCGCACCCGAGGACGGCCCCCGGGAGCTCGCCGAGCTCGGCCGCTCGTTCAACGCGATGGCCCAAAGCATCGAGCAGCTGTTCGACGCGCGGCGCGAGCTCGTGGCGGCCGCGAGCCACGACCTGCGCACGCCGGTCGCGTCGATCGCCGCGATGCTCGAGGCGCTCGAGGACGGGCTCGCGGAGCTCGACGAGTACCTTCAGCCGCTCCAGGACGAGACGCGCAGGCTGGCGGTGCTCGTCGAGGATCTCTTCGAGCTGGCGCGGATCGACGCCGGCGCGCTTGCCTACGAGCTGCACGAGGTGGCGCTCGCACCGATCGTCGAGTCGTGCCTGCGCGGCCTCGAGGCCGAGGCGCGGGCCCGCAACGTCACCCTCGTGCCGCTGGCCGCCAACGGCGACACCGCCGCGCGCTGCGCGCCCGAGCAGGTCGAGCGCGTGCTGCTCAACCTGCTCACGAACGCGCTGCGGCATACGCCGCCCGACGGCAGCGTCGCGGTCACGCTCGCCCCGGACGACGGCCAGGTGCGCGTCACCGTCGAGGACACGGGCGACGGGCTCTCGCCGGAGACGGCGCGCCGGATGTTCGACCGATTCTGGCGCGGCGACGCCGCGCGCGAAGCGGGCTCCGGCGGCGCCGGCCTCGGCCTCGCGATCGCGCGCGGGCTCGTCGAGGCGCAGGGCGGGACGATCCGGGCGGAGCCGAGAGCCGCGGGCGGGACCAGCGTCTCGTTCACGCTGCCGGCCGCCCGCGACTGACGGCACGGCGCGCCGCTGCCCCGTGGATCGAGGAGGGGCGCCACGCCGCGCCCGTCCGGCGAGATCAGGTCAGGATCCCGCGGGCGACGAACGCCTGCCGGACCGCGTTCGCGGCAGCGTTGCCGTACAGCTGCTGCGCCGCGGCGACCGTCCGGTTCGCGAGGTCCGTCATCGACGTGCCCGGGAAGTCGAACGAGCCCTGCAGGATCACCGTGTCGGCCCGGACGTTGCCGAGGCTCTGCCGGATGTCCCACAGCGCGCGCGACCAGATCTGGCCGTCGTGATGCACCTCGCCGTTCAGGTCGGCCGGGTAGTGCAGGTTCGTGTCGACACGGCGCAGGCAGTGCGGCACCGTGCTCGTGTACGAGGTCGCGTCCCAGTCCGCGACGCACGGGAGCGGCTCGCGCTCCGGCACGCCCAGCGAGCGCGCGACGACGTCCGACACCGTCACGGCCCAGTAGTCGCCGAAGCCCTCGCTGATCGCACCGGCCTCCTCCGACGCGAACGAGAAGTTCTGCGCGAAGTGGATCGCGTGCCCGTACTCGTGGAGGATCACCTCCGCGTCCTCGGCGTCGTCGACGCCGCCCTTGCCGAACCGCAGCTCGAGCGTCGGGTGGTCGGTCGCGAACGAGTTGTCCACGCCGTACTGGTTGATCCGGACGCGCTGCGGCTGGTTGTTGATCGCCCGCCGCGACTCGCCGAAGCCGAGGCTGTGGATGTACCTCTGCGCCTCGGTGACCCAGTAGTACGCCATCACCTGCTCGAACTCGTCCTGGTGGCGGGTGTACCTGAACGTGTTCGTCGGCGAGTACGCGGCGTTCCCGGTCGAGCTCTTCACCGTGGCGTAGTCGCCGTTCAGGAATCCGCTGCCGTCGAGGTTCGTCAGCCTGACGTCGTAGTACGCCGCGGCGGGAACCGCCGCGTCGCTGTCCTTCTGGTCCGTGAGCGTCTCGTCGCCGAGGCTCTGCACCGGGTTCGGGACGAACACGGAGCCGATGCCGGTCGACGTGCCGGGTCCCGGCTTCGCCGCCCACGCCGTCCCGGCCGCAAGTGCGAGCACGGCGACGGCGGCGCAAAGGAGAGACATCTTGCGCTGCAAACAACACCCCTCTTTCGTGGAACCCGGCGAGCCTAGCGGCGAGATCGAGGATCGTCTACCACGTCGGGCTTGCGCCCGCCCCGAGAGCGGCTAGGATCCGCGGTCACATTCGGCCCGGCGTGGGGCCGTAGGGGAAATCACGCAAGGGGAGGATTTACACCGGATGAAGCATCTGTTGCGCCTGCTCGGCGTCGTTGCCGCGCTCGCGCTGTTGGCCGTGCCTGCCGCGTTGAGCGCAGGCGGAAGCGACGAGAGCGGCGCGTCCGCGTCATCGCCGGGCTCCGACTACCTGCCCGGCTCGAAGGCGGCGAAGCAGGTCGCCCTGCGGCAGGCGGGTCTCGAGCTGAAGCTGAACGGAACGATCGCCCCGAACGCCAAGATCGCGAACGTGGCGAAGGGGCAGTACGTCGAGCTCGCCCGCGAGGGCGAGGACGCGATCTGGACGGTGCTCGCCGAGTTCGGCACGCAGGTGGCGACGCACAGCCACGGCGCGCTCGGCAACGTCACCCACACCGGGGCTGCAGGTCCGCTGCACAACCAGATCCCGCAGCCCGATCGCACGAAGGACAACACGACGATCTGGACGGCGAACTTCGACCGCCCGCACTACCTCGACCTCCTGTTCGACGAGGGCGCGGGCGTGAACTCGATGCGGCAGTTCTACATCGAGCAGTCGTCGGGTCGCTACGCCGTCAACGGCGACGTCACCGACTGGGTGAAGGTGCCGTTCAACGAGGCCGCGTACGGCTCGAACTACTGCGGCTCGATCGTGTGCACACGCGACATCCAGCGCCTGCTCGAGGACGAGCTCGTCGCCTGGTACAACGGCCAGAAGGCGGCCGGCAAGTCGGACGCGGACATCAACGCCTACCTGTCGCGGTTCGACAAGTGGGACCGCTACGACTACGACGGCGACGGGAACTTCACGGAGCCGGACGGCTACATCGACCACTTCCAGTCGATCCACGCCGGCGAGGGCGAGGAGACCGGCGGCGGCGCCCAGGGCACGAACGCGATCTGGAGCCACCGCTCGTACACGAACCTCGCGGGCTCCGGCGTCGTCGGCCCTTCGTTCAACAAGCTGGGCGGCGTGCCGGTCGGCGGCTCGAACTACTGGGTCGGCGACTACACGATCGAGCCGGAGAACGGCGGCGTCGGCGTGTTCGCCCACGAGTACGGTCACGACCTCGGGCTTCCCGACGAGTACGACACGTCGGGGAACACCGGCGGTGCCGAGAACTCGACGGGCTTCTGGACGATCATGTCGAGCGGCTCGTACGGCAACGACGGCACGCAGGACATCGGCTCGAAGCCGACCGGGTTCAACGCCTGGGACAAGTTCCAGCTCGGGTGGCTGAACTACGAGGTCGCGAAGGCCGGGAACTCCGAGCACAAGCTCGGCCCGGCGGTCTACAACACGAAGCAGGCGCAGGGCGTGTTCGTCGTCCTGCCGCCCTCGCTGAACTCGACGACGCTGACGCTCGGGACGCCGACGTCCCCGTCGAACGCGTGGTACAGCACGAGCGGCAACAACCTCGACGTCAACATGACGCGCGACGTGACGCTGCCGACCGCGCCGTCGATCATGCTCAACCTGAAGGCGTGGTACGAGATCGAGACGTGCTGGGACTACGCGTACCTGCGCGTCTCGACGAACGGCGGCACGACGTGGACGAACCTCCACACGAACGTGTCCGACTCGGGCAACGAGAACGGGCAGAACTTCGGTGAGGGCATCACGGGCATCTCCGGCGCCGCGAAGGTGTGCGACGCCGTGTCGGGCAACCCGGCGTGGGTGCCGGTGACCGCCGACCTGACGCCGTACGCCGGCAAGACGGTCAAGCTGCAGGTCCGGTACTGGACCGACGGCGCGGCGGTCGGCCGCGGCTTCGAGTTCGACGACCTGTCGATCACCGCCGGCGCGACCACGGTGTTCTCCGACAATGCGGAGTCCGGCGACAACGGCTGGACGCTCGACGGCTTCCGGCGGACGACCGGCAGCGACAAGACCGAGTTCCCGCACTACTACCTGGCGGAGAACCGGCAGTACGCCGGCTACGACGACAGCCTGCGGACGGGCCCGTACAACTTCGGGTTCCTCAACACGCTGCCGAACTACGCCGAGCGGTTCCCGTACCAGGACGGCCTGCTGATCTGGTACTGGAACACCGCGCAGACGAACAACAACGTCGGCGACCACCCCGGGAAGGGCCTGATCCTCCCGGTGGACGCTCGGCCG